>JBHEMB010000544.1:0-5456 GCA_046262855.1 Mycobacteriales bacterium
ATCATGTCCTGGACTACGTCGACGGGATGGACTCCGCCTATGCTGCAAGCGATCTGGCGCTCTGCCGCGCGGGTGCGATGACCTGCGCCGAGCTGGCAGCGGTCGGGCTGCCCGCGGTCTACGTGCCGCTGCCGATAGGCAACGGCGAGCAGGCCCTGAACGCGCGTCCGACGGTCGACGCCGGTGGCGGCCTGCTCGTCGACGACGCCGACCTCGACGGCACCTGGATCGAGCACCATGTGCTGTCGCTGCTGCTCGACGGCGACCGCCTCGCACGCATGTCTCAGGCGGCTCGTCGGCTCGGCCACCCGGGAGCGGACGAGGACCTCGTCGATCTGGTCCTGGGCGCGGCGCGATGACCCGCGTGCACTTCGTCGGCATCGGCGGCGCCGGCATGAGCGGCATCGCTCGGGTGCTGCTCGCCCGCGGCACGTCCGTGTCGGGCAGCGACGCGAAGGACTCGCTCGCAATCGCCTCGCTGCGTGCCCTCGGTGCTGACGTGCACGTCGGTCACGACCCGACGCACGTCCAGGGCGCCGACGTCGTCGTCGTCAGCACGGCGATCCGCGAGAGCAACCCGGAGCTGGCCGCAGCGCGCGCCGCCGGCATCCCCGTCAAGCGGCGGGCCGACGCCCTCGCCGAGCTGCTCGTCGGCCACCGCGCGGTCGCCGTCGCCGGCACCCATGGCAAGACGTCGACGACGTCGATGCTGACGGTCGCCGCGCAGCACTGCGGCGTCGACCCGTCGTTCGCGATCGGCGGCGACCTCAACGAGGCCGGCAGCAACGCCCATCACGGCACTGGTGACCTGTTCGTCGTCGAAGCCGACGAGAGCGACGGCAGCTTCCTCGCCTACCACCCGCACGCCGCCATCGTGACGAACCTCGAGCCCGACCACCTCGACCACCACGGCACGGCGGAGGCCTACGAGCAGGTCTTCCGGGACTTCACGCACACCGTCACGGGATTCCTCGTCACATGCGCCGATGATGAGGGGGCCGAGGCGCTGGCGAGCTATGCCCGCAGTCAGGGCGTCGAGGTGCACACCTACGGCACCGACGACAGCGCCGACCTGCGGCTGCTCGAGCTGACCCTGAGCAGCGGCACGTCGTCGTACCAGGCAGTGCTGCGCGGCGAGTCGCTCGGCACGGTCACCTTGTCGGTCGCAGGGGCGCACATGGCGCGCAACAGTGCCGCCGCGTTGCTCACCGGTGTGCAGCTGGGACTGCCTGCGACGCAGCTGATCGAGGGCCTCGCGGGGTTCACCGGGGTGCGTCGCCGGATGGAGCTGAAGGGCTCGGCTGCCGGCGTCCGCGTCTACGACGACTACGCGCACCACCCGACCGAGGTACGCGCGCAGCTCGAGGCCGCGCGCGGGATGACCGGCGGCGGCCGGCTGATCGCCGTCTTCCAGCCGCACCTGTACTCCCGCACGCTGGCCTTCGCCGAGGCGTTCGGTGCGGCCCTCGGGCTCGCTGACGAGGTCGTCGTGATGGACGTCTACGGTGCGCGAGAGGATCCGGTGCCCGGCGTCACCGGGGGTCTGGTCGCCACCGCGGTGACGCTGCCGGCGGAGCGCGTGCACTTCGAGCCGTCCTGGACTGCCGTCCCCGGGGCCGTCGTGTCGCGCGCCGTGGCAGGCGATCTCGTGCTCACACTCGGGGCAGGGGACGTCACGCAGATCGGCCCTGAGGTGCTGCGGCTGCTGGAGGGGGAGTCGGGGTGAGCAGGATGCCGCGCGTCGTCTCGGCCGCGCCGAAGCTGCAGGCCAGGGCCCGCGCTGCCCGTCGCGAGCGACGCGCGTCGCTGGCGCGCCGGATCGGCTGGACGGCAGCGGTGCTGGTTCCGCTCGGGTTGCTCGCGTGGGTGCTGCTGGGCTCATCGCTGTTCGGCGTGCGCAAGGTCGTGGTGCTCGGTGAGCACCGGCTGACCGCGGCCGAGGTGCAGCGTGCCGTCGCCGTCCCGCAGGGCACGCCGCTCGCGCGGGTCGACACCGCCGCCGTTGCCCGGCGGGTGCGGGCGCTCGACGCGGTCGCGTCCGTCTCGGTGACCCGCAGCTGGCCCAACAGCCTGCGCGTCTCCGTCGTGGAGCGCACCGCCGCTGTCGCTGTGCAGCACGGCCGCCGCTTCGACCTGCTGGATGACACCGGCGTGCGCTTCGCCACCGTCAGCGCACCGCCGCGCGGCGTCGTCCGGTTGCTGGCAGCGAAGGACGACGCCTCCCGCGCCGCGGCACTGCAGGTCGTGCGCAGCCTCCCCCTCGCCCTGCGCAAGGTCGTCTGGGTGGTGCGTGCCTCGTCGCCGCAGCAGGTCTCGCTCGTGCTGCGAGGCAACCGGGTCCTCATCTGGGGGAGCCCCGACCAGTCCGCGGCCAAGGGCGCCGCCGCGCTCGCGCTGCTCAAGCTGCCCGGCCGGACCTACGACGTCAGCAGTCCTTCGGTGGTCACGCGGAGGTGAGCGCCTTTCGGTGCTTGACGAGCGTGAGCCCGATCGCAGCGCTGCAGACCGACAGGGTCCCGAACACGACCATCCACGGGCGGTCCACGACGTTGCCGCTGTAGCGGTCATGGACGCACACGGTCTCGCTCCTCGGCGGCGGGCACGGCCCACGCTCGTGGTTCAGGGTGCGCGGCCCCGCAACGATGCGAACAGCCACGAGCACCAGAGTGGCCGCGACGACCAGACCGCAGAGCAGCAGCCCCAGCCCGGTCAGCCATCGCTCCACGCGTCCCACCGTCGCAGCCTAGGACGCAGGTCGCACGCCGGACCCGCAGCGACGTACCAGGCTCGTGATCGACGGAGCGTTGACGCACTGAGACGGCCGCGACGAGTGCACTAGCGTTCCGTCGATCACCGCTGAGCGGGTTCCGCACCAGCGCGGTGAGCCGATCGGGTGACACCGCATCAAGCGCCGCCGCCAGGGCACGAGGATGGGCGGCTGCGCGTTTGTCTGGTGGGCGCCGTCACACGGTGCCGGACGACGGCCCGGCGTGAAGGCGCATCGGGAGGGAAGGAGGTCGAGAAAGGGAGGGGACGGGTGGACACCCAGTCGGAGGTGCGCGCGGAACGCGCCCGGCAGACGATGCGAGTGCTGGCGACGAGCGCCGACGTCTTCGAGACGTTCTTCGACCACGCTCGCATCGGCCTGGCGCTTGCCGATCTCTCGACCAGCTACGTGCGGGTCAACCAGACGTACGCCGAGCTGCTGGGCCGTCCGCCGGAGGATCTGGTCGGGGTGTCGTTCGCCGAGGTCCTGCATCCCGAAGACCGCGCGTCGGAGCTGAGTCGGGTGCAGGACCTGCTGAGCGGTCATGAGTCCAGCCTCAGTGCCGAGGAGCGCTACGTCGGCCCGGACGGCCAGGTGCTGTGGGTGCTGCACGGCGTCTCGGTCGTGCGCGAGGCCGACGGGAACCCGGCCTGGTTCGCCGTCAGCGCGCAGGACATCACCGAGCGCCGCAAGGTCGAGTCCGAGCTGCGGGAGCTCACCGCCACCCTTACCGAGCGTGCCGTGCGGGACCCGTTGACCGGCCTCGCCAACCGCACCCTGCTGCTCGAGCGGCTGCGGGTCGTCCTCGCCCGCGATGCCCGCACCGGCGACAGCACGGCGGTGCTGTTCCTCGACCTCGACGGCTTCAAGGCCGTCAACGACAAGTACGGCCACGGGGTCGGCGACGAGGTGCTCATGACCGTCGCCAAGCGGCTCGGGGCGGCTGTCCGACCGTCGGACACGGTGGCGCGCATCGGCGGAGACGAGTTCGTCGTCCTGGTCGAAGGGGCGAGCAGCAGGGTCGTCGAGGCGGTTGTCGAGCGGCTCCGCACGGCCGTCGCCGAGCCGTTCCCGACCCTCGACCTCCAGGTGGGGGTGAGCATTGGCGTCGCGCTCTCCACCCGCGGGGAGGCGGAGCCGCGCGCGCTCATCAACGCGGCCGACCGGGCGATGTACAGCCACAAGACCGGCCACCGGAATCGCGAGAAGTCAGTCACACGCCGAGCACACGGCGGTTGACCTGCCGCGCGCACGCGCCTACCGTCTCGCGGCACGACAGGTTGACATAACTATAAGGGTCTACCTGAGGGTGAGGGTCGGTACGCCGGCCGGCACGCGGCGTCTTCCCTGCGCCACGAGCCCACCCAGGCATCACGCACGACCAGCACGCACGACGAAGGCGAGCAGGAGAGCCCTGCCCGCGCGCGACACGAAGGGCCGTCCAGCACCGTGGCTGCACCGCAGAACTACCTCGCCGTGATCAAGGTCGTCGGCATCGGAGGCGGCGGTGTCAACGCCGTCAACCGCATGATCGAGGTCGGCCTCAAGGGCGTCGAGTTCATCGCGATCAACACCGACGCGCAGGCCCTGCTCATGTCGGACGCCGACGTGAAGCTCGACATCGGCCGCGAGCTCACCCGCGGCCTCGGCGCAGGTGCTGCGCCCGAGGTGGGGCGGCAGGCCGCCGAGGACCACCGCGACGAGATCGAGGAGGTGCTCAAGGGCGCCGACATGGTCTTCGTGACCGCGGGCGAGGGCGGTGGCACCGGCACCGGCGGTGCCCCCGTCGTCGCAGCCGTCGCGCGCTCTCTGGGCGCCCTCACCATCGGTGTCGTCACCCGGCCGTTCTCCTTCGAGGGACGGCGCCGGGCCAACCAGGCCGAGGAGGGCATCTCCCAGCTCCGCGACGAGGTCGACACCCTCATCGTCATCCCCAACGACCGGCTGCTGTCCATCAGCGACAAGCAGGTCTCGGTCATGGACGCCTTCAAGAGCGCCGACCAGGTGCTGCTGTCAGGTGTCCAGGGCATCACCGACCTCATCACCACGCCGGGCCTCATCAACCTCGACTTCGCCGACGTGAAGTCGGTGATGCGCGGCGCCGGTTCGGCACTGATGGGGATCGGTTCCGCGCGTGGTGACGATCGCTCGATCGTGGCCGCCGAGATGGCCATCGCCAGCCCGCTGCTCGAGGCCAGCATGGACGGCGCGCACGGGGTGCTGCTGTCCATCGCCGGGGGCAGCGACCTCGGGCTGTTCGAGATCAACGAGGCCGCGCAGCTGGTCGCCGACGCGGCGCACCCCGAAGCCAACATCATCTTCGGCGCGGTCATCGACGACGCACTCGGCGACGAGGTGCGGGTCACGGTCATCGCGGCCGGCTTCGACGGCGGGGCCCCGCGACCGCGGGCTCACGAGCCACGTCGCGCGCAGATCCGTGAGCCGCAGCAGGCCGCCCCGACCAAGGGCGCGGACTCAACCGTCGACCTGGTGGCGGCCGAAGAGCCCGCACGCGCGGACAACGGGCGGCAGACGTTCACTCCGAGTCGACCGCAGCCGCCGCGCCGCACCATCGTCTTCGAGGACAACGACGAGCTCGACGTCCCCGACTTCCTGAAATAGTCGGCGAGGCCGTCGACTGCCGGGTGTCGGCCGGATCGAAGCAGTCGGCGTAGCCGTCGGCTGTTGG
>JBHEMB010000545.1:0-7801 GCA_046262855.1 Mycobacteriales bacterium
TCCTACGGGATCCATGACCTTCAGGAAGCGGGAACGCTGCCTGGCCTCAACAGCTTGGCCTTCGACGTGAGCGGCACGATCCCGCCGTCGTCGTGGTACGGCACGCTGCTGAAGGGCGTGTTCAACTTCCAGCCGGCCACCACGGTGCTGCAGGCTGTCGGCTGGGTCGCCTACCTCGTTCCTGTGCTCGTCCTGTTCTTCCGGCCCGCTCGGGCCGCCGCGCCCACGGCCGCACCGAAGCAGCCCGTGTCCATCTGATCGCCGTCCCACCACCCCGTCAGCTGAGGAGCTTCCCCCGTCATGCCCGCACGCCTGCACACCGCCGTCCTCGTCCCCGTCGTGATGGGGCTGGCTCTGACCGCCTGCGGCTCCTCCGACGACGGAGGTTCGGGTGGTTCCTCGTCCAAGGTCAGCATCAAGGCCGGTGACAGCAGCTGCGACGTGGCGAAGACCTCGTTCGCCCCAGGCGACATCGAGTTCGACGTGCAGAACGTCGGCAAGGACACGACCGAGGTCTACGTCTACGGCAAGGGCAGCGACGGCGAGTTCGACAAGGTCATCGGCGAGGTCGAGAACATCGCGCCCGGCACCTCACGGGACTTCGAGGTCGACGTGACGGGCGGCGAGTACGAGGTCGCCTGCAAGCCCGGTCAGACCGGCAAGGGCATCAGGACCGAGATCGAGGTGTCGGGCCCGGTGTCGTCAAGCTCGGCAGCGGCGGCGTACGACCGCGAGGTCGAGGTCACCGCCAAGGACTTCTCCCTCACTGGCCTCGAGGGCTTCACGGCCAAGGCCGGCGAGAAGATCGAGTTCAAGCTCGAGAACAGCAGCACGGCACATGAGCACGAGCTGGAGATCTTCGGCCCTGACGGCAAGGCCATCGGCGAGGTCGGCCCCACGCAGCCCGGCAAGCAGGGCGAGGTCGTGCTCGAGCTGAAGGTGGCGGGGACCTACACCTACAAGTGCGGCATCGGCGACCATGCCGCGCGCGGCATGAAGGGCTCGTTCACCGTCACCTCCTCCTGAGCCAAGGACGAGCAGCAGCCTCAGCTGACGTCGTCGTCGTAGTAGTCCCGGCTGCCGCTCTTCGCGAGGCCCCGTGAGAGCAGGTAGCCGATGGTCAGCATCGTGATGTACAGGAATGCCTTGTCAGCTCGGAAGTAGTCGCCGCCTGCGGCGCCAGTGTCCTTGCCGATCGTCTGGCTCGCGATGGCGATCGCGATGACCGCCCCCACGTAGGCCATCAGCTCGGTCGTCTTCCAGGACGACTTGGTCTCCGTCGAGAGCCGGCGCACGCGGTGGCGCGGCACCGAGGTGGCCGGGTTCAGACCCGCGGGCATCGGCGCCGGTGCGCCGGATCCCGAGGCCGTCATCGTACCCGTCGAGCTGACGTTGGTGTCCGTCATGACTGCACTCCCTTCGAGCGGTGCGTCCGCACTGCTCAGTGCCGCCCAGATACCCCTCAGCAGCTGGTTGCAACATGACAAAGACCACGATTGACGGCGCGGCTGCGCCCACGTCCTCAGGAGGCCTCCGGGCGAGGGCGCGATGCCACGTCTGCCGACGGGTGCGCGCGGAGATCATCGTGGCGCCCCAGCAGCCAGATCCGGTCCCCCGCCTCCACTTTGATCATGACTGCGCCCGTCGTTCATGATCAAAGTGGAGGCAGGGAGCCGTCGATGGCGCCTGTGGCCACACGATGATCACGATGCTGACCCGGCGGCCGCCGAGGGTGTGAGCGATGCCCCGCACCCGGTATCGCGTGGCTCAGCGTGCCCGCAGCAGCGCGTTGTAGAGGGTCAGGCCCGGGCCGAAGGCCATGGCCACCAGGTGGTCTCCGGGCTCGGGCGGGTCGGCGGCCAGCAACCGCTGCAGGACGAGCAGGACGGTCGCCGACGAGCAGTTGCCGACGTCGCGCAGAGTGTCGTACGACGCGGCGACGGCCCGCTCCGAGAGGTTGAGCTGCTCCGCGACGACCTCGACGATCCGTCGGCCACCGGGATGCACCGCCCAGCGGGCAACCTCCTCCACCGTCAGCCCATGGCCGACCAGCAGGTCTTCCACGACCGGCCGGGCGTGCCTGGCGAGAACCTCGGGCACCTGGGGCGACAGGCCCATGCGGAAGCCGAGATCGGTGACGTCCCAGGTCATGTGGTCGAGAGTCGTGGTGTCCGTCCTGGCGGTCACGTCGACGACGTCGAGCCCCGGGCGAGGATCGTGTGCCGCGGCAGGCACGACGACGAGTGCAGCGGCTGCATCGGCGAACAGGGCGTGCGCAACCATCTGCTGCAGGTCGTCCGTGGCCGGTTGGATGTGCAGGCTGGTCAGCTCGACACACAGCAGAACGGCCGGCTTGCGACGTGCGACCACGAAGTCGGCGACCGCTCCCAAGCCGGGGATAGCCGCGTAGCAGCCCATGTGCCCGATGTGCAGGCGGAGCACGTCCGGGCTCATCCCGAGGTCCCGCGACAGCAGGATGTCCAGTCCCGGGGTCGAGTACCCCGTGCAGGACACGACGGCCAGCATCCCGACGTCCTCGGCCGCCAGTCCCGCATCAGCGAGGGCCTTCGCGACCGCCTCGTTGCCGAGGGTCAGCGCCTCGTCGACGAACCGGCGCATCCGGGCCCCGGTGCCCCACCCCGACACGTCCTCCACGCGGGGGTCGACGACGGCATGACGCGTGCTGATCCCCGCAGACCGCCAGACCCGCTCCGCCGTGCGGTTGTGGTCGTAGTGCCGTGCGAAGAACTCGTCCCACATCGTGGCGTGGTCCATCGCGGCGGGGAGCGCCGCCCCGTGGCCGACGACACGCGCGGTCACCATCGCGGCGGCCCCTCGCCGTCCGGGTCGAGGCCGATGACCGCGCAGCCCAGCCAGTCCGAGCACACGTCGCTGGTGGCGGGCTGGAGCGCACCGCAGCGCGCATCCCGGAAGATCCGCTCGAGGGCAGATCCCCGCCGGGTCGCCGACGTGCCGCAGGCCTCCAGCAGCGAGCCGGCGACGTCGTAGGCGGTGTCGCCGGCGAGCAGCTTGGCTCGCCATACCCAGCGGTTCGTCTCCGGCTCGCCGGGTGCTTCTGTCACGGCCTTCGCCATGAGGCGCACGACCTCCCTTGCTGCGGCCACCTGCGCGTCCGCCCGGCCTAACCGGCTGCGCACCAAGGGAAGCCGGGACAGGCCACGCTCCTGCACGTGGAGCACTGCGGCGTTCACCGCGGCTTGCGCGACCCCGACGTACACCGGCGCGTAGGAGGCGACCAGCCACTGCGGCATCACCTGCGCGAGGAGCAGTGCGAGCCCTTCCACCTGCCCGAGCAACGCGCTCTCGGGGACGACCACGTCGAGCTCGACGTCGTGGCTCACCGTCGCCCGCATGCCCAACGAGTCCCACGTCGCAAGCACGTGGACGCCATCACCCGCGGGCACGAGGAACTGGCTGATCGCGTCCCCACGACGAGCCGCCACGAGGTAGGCGTCTGCATGCCCGGCGCCGGAGCAGAACGACTTCGTGCCGCAGATCCGCCAACCGCCGTCAACGGGTGCGTACTCGGTCGTGACGGCGGACAGCCGCGCGCCAGCGCCTCTTCCGCTCATGGCGACCGCATAGTGCCTGCCCTCCACTGCGCCGCGCAGCACCTCGTCGCGGGCCGCGAAGAACGTGTCGGGCACGCCGAGCGAGCGGGCCAGGTCCTCGTCCGTCAGCGCCAGCGCCCCTGTCACCGAGGCATGCATGTTGAACAGCAGGGCAGTGGCACCGCTGCCCTCGGCCAGCGCCATCGCCACCTCGGCGTAGTCGGCGAAGGATGCTCCCTCGCCGCCGAGCCGCGTCGGCGCCATCAGGCCCAGCAGCCCCTCGCGGCGCAGATCGGCGAAGTCGGCCGTCGGGAAGCTGCCCTCGCGGTCGTGGGCTTCTGCTCGGCCGGCGAAGGCCGGCGCCAGACCCTGAGCGGTCGCCAGAGGGGTCATGACTTGCGCCCCACGCCCTGGAACAGGCCGGCGGTCGAGCGCGTCGACAGCATCCGCACCGACTCCTTCCGACCCAGCAACCACCTGATGTAGTCCATCGCAGAGGGTCGCAAACCGGTCAAGCGCAGGGTGACACCGTTCCTTGCCGCGGTCGCCACGAGGGCGTCTCGATCGACGAACAGAGCCGGGTCGTGCAGCCGCGGCGGCGGGCCGGCGGGAAGCCGCTCTGCGACGGTCACGGAGGAGAACCTGCCCCACCAGGTGTCCGCGATCGTGTCGATCACGAGGGTGCCGCCGGGCTTGAGCACCCGGCAGGCCTCCGCCACGACGACGGCGGGGTCAAGGACGTGCTCGAGGACCTCGCCGGCCACGACCACGTCGAACAGCGCGTCCGGGAACGGCAGCCGGGCGGCATCACCCTGGACACCCGTGACGCCATGGGCGCCGACGACCTTGAGCGCCGAGTGCTGCAGGTCCACCCCGATGTGGCGAAACGCAGCGGTGTGGGGAGCCAGCAGCCCACCTCCGCAGGCGATGTCCAGAAGCAGGCCGCCGGAGGCCGGCAGCTGCCGCGCGCGTGCGCCAGCAATCCAGTGCAGCATCGCGAACGCGCCCCGCGGCTCCCACCACTGAGCGGCCAGGTCGTCGTACTGGCGCGGGTCGTTGCGATCGCGCACGGGAGTGGTCGGCACGGTCCCAGCCTCGCACGACCCCCTCGCACGGCCCCCTCGCACGCCCGTTGTCGCCGGGTCAGCCGGCCTCCCCCTGCGGACGCTCGAGCAGGGCCAGCACGTGCGGCAGTTCCTCGAGCAGTTCGCGCGCGAGCAGCCCGACTGTCCCGACGGACTTGCGCCGGCCGGCCTGCCCGTGCAGGTAGTGCCCCCAGCACCCGGCTTGGGCGGGCTCCGCTCCCCGCGCGAGCAAGCCACCGACGACGCCGGCGAGCACATCGCCTGAGCCCGAGGTCGCCAGTGCGACCGAGCCGGAGTCGTCGTGCCAGATCGTCCCGTCAGGTGCGGCCACCCAGCCCTGCGTCACGACGACGGCCTGCCGCGCGGCCGCGACGTCGCGCGCCAGCGCCGACACGCTGTCGTCGCGCCCTGCCAGCGAGCGCAGCTCCTTCAGGTTGGGCGTGAGAACAGTCCGGTCGGCAAGGCCTTCGGGGAGGTCGTGCAGGGCCACCGCGTCGATCACCAGACCCGCGTCGGCGCACGCGGGCAGGACGCACGCGACGAGTTCGCCTGGATCGAGGATGCCGGGGCCGACGACGTAGGCGTCAGCCCCCGGCTCGACGTCGCAGCGCAGCAGCATCCCCTGCTCCGAGGCCACGCCGTCGACCCTGGCCTCGGGGACGGCCACCGCGAGAGAGGTCGCCGTCTCGACGACCGTCGTGATGCTGAGCTTTCCCGCGCCGACCCGGAGCGCGGCGATTCCCGACAGCAGCAAGGCGCCCGGGGTGGCAGCCGCGCCCCCGATGACACGAACCTGTCCGCGGGATGCCTTGTCACCGCCCTCGTCCGGTTGCGGGAGCGGCCAGCTCCTCAGCAGCTCGGGGGTGATGCGCTCAGCGTGGGGCATGCGCCACGTCCGGCTCTGCCGTCACCGGTTCCGCCGCCGCCTCGAGGTGGCTCACGTCGTTGTAGGACTCCAGCCGCAGGGCACCGTCCGTCTTGAGGTAGGTGGTCACCGCACAGTTGGCGACGTCGCCCAGCCGGTCGATGTCCAGCACCTCCTCCTCCGTCATGGCTTCGAGGACGTAGCGGAACAGCAGCACCACGACTTGGTGCGCGACGACCACAACGCGCTCGTCCACACAGTCGTCGCGCAGGTCACCGATGACGGAACGAACGCGCAGCAACGCGTCCGTCCACGACTCCCCGCCGGGGGGCCGGTGGTAGAACTTGCCGATCGCGCGGCGGCGCTCGGCCTCGTCCGGCCACAGCTCGGTGATCCCGCTGCGGGTCAGCCCGTCCAGCACCCCGAACTCTCGCTCGCGCAATCGCTCGTCGATGACGAGCGGCACGTCCAAGCCAGCGGCCGTCAGCGCGTCGCAGGCGGTCTGCCGCGCTCTGAGGTACGGCGAGACCCAGACCCTGTCGGGTTTCAGCTCAGCGAGACGGCGGCCCAGCGCACGGGACTGACCGTGGCCACGATCCGACAACGGGACGTCGACGTCCCGGCTCTCGAGCGCGATGCGCGCCAGGCCCTGCACCTCGGCCTGCTCCCGCGCCACGTTCCCGGCGCTCTCGCCATGTCGCACCACCCACAGCTGGGACGGCCATCGATCTTCCACACCGCTCGAAATGCCCGCGCCCGGTGGCGGCAAACGAGTCCGTTTCACTCGTCGCCAGGTGGTGATCTTGGGTCTGGAGGTCCCCGTGTTCAAGGTCCTGATAGAGCTCCAGCCGACCCGTTACTGGCTGGTCTGCCAAGGCTGCCAGCGCCGGTGGCCGCTCGTGCCGGACCACCGACTCCTCCCCCAGACGCGCCGGATCTTCGCCGAGCAGGCTGACTGCCCGCCAGCAGATGACGGGCAGCCGGCCGATCAGCGGACCCTGAGCGCTGCGGACTGATCCGGACCTCCCCAAGCAGCTGGCCCTTACGCGGGCTCTTCGGTCAAGGTCAGCACCGCACCGCGGACGGCGCCGTCGGCGTGCGCCAGCGGGCGGGCCAGGAGATGCCGGCGCACCTGCTTGCCGAAGCGGTTGGTCGCCACGGCCGTGAGCTCCGTCTCATCGGCGCCCTGGGCGAGCACCTTGCGGAGCAGCGCGTGCAGCTCGTCCACGGGCAGGTCCAGCGGGTTGTCCAGCACCAGCAAGCCCTCCGCCTCGAAGTCCCGCAGGCCCGTCACCCGCTGGGCAGCGGTGTTCCACAGCTGCACGCATTACTCGGGATCCACGACGACCACCGCGATGTCGACGCCCTCGAAGATGCTGGGCAGGAAGCCGTTGGCGCTGTCGACCACGACGGTGCGCTCACGAATGAATGTCTTCGTTGAGGGTCTGCAGCTCTTTGTTCATGGACTGGAGCTCCTCGTTGGTGGTCTCGAGCTCCTCGCTCTGCGACTGCAGCTCCCCATAGGCGGTCGACAGCTCGCGGTGCACCGACGCCACCCTCGGCGAGGACGTGCTTCTCGCTGAAGGACGGTGATGAGGAGGGTGAACACCCAGGACGTCACTCGCGGCGAGCAGCGGGCGACCCTGATGTCCCAGTGGAAGACACCCGTAGGGTCCGTCCATTCGGCGTCGCGCACGTCCATCGCTTCGGCGCCGGCCTGCACCGAGGCCAACACGCCGCGCAGCTCAACCGGCCGGTAGGACAGCTCCAGGTCGTGGAAGGCCCGGCCGATCTCGGCAGGCGACAACCCGAGATCGCGCTGGGCGCTCTCTGATGAGGAAGATGGTCCCGTAGGCGTCGAGCACGATCTCGGCGTCCGGGGCGGCGACGAACGGCGCCGGCGCGGCGCACCGCCAGGAGTCCTGCCGAGCGGTCGTCCAGCAGGCCGGTCATCACGACATCGTCCGCTCCCCGGAGCAGCGCGGCGGAGCGCATCATCGCGTCATATCAGGGGTCGGGCTGCTCCACGACCAGCAGCATGCCGGTCGGGTACGGAGACCACTACCGGTCCCGGGAGAACGGCAGCCGGTCGCTCGCGGGTAGCACCTCGAGCGCGGTCCGCCGCTGCAGCAGCGACGGCAACACGCTGGGCCTCACGACGATGAGATCCGCACGCTTGCCCGCTGCCCAGCCTGAGGAGTAACAAGCGGTCAGACGGGACATAACTGAGGTGTCTGCTCGCACAATGGGGGTGGAGTAGGTGGATCCCAGAGTAGGTG
>JBHEMB010000546.1:0-18515 GCA_046262855.1 Mycobacteriales bacterium
ACTGTCCGAGCAGGACCGAACCGCCGTGCTGGAGCCCGGGCTCACCGGACCGGCGGCCGAGGCGCTGCTGAACGCCCGGGGCTGGACGCTCGGGCACTTCCCGCAGTCGTTCGAGCACGCCACCATCGGCGGCTTCGCCGCGACCCGGTCCGCGGGGCAGGCATCCACCGGGTACGGCCGCTTCGACGCGCTCGTGGTGGCGATGACCGTCGAGACGCCGGCCGGCCGCCTCGAGCTGGGCGGCCCACCGTCCGCGGCCGGCCCCTCGTTGCTGCAGCTGTTCCTCGGGTCCGAGGGGGCCTTCGGCGTGATCACCTCGGTCACCGTCAGGGTCAGGCCGCTACCCGCCGTACGCCGGTATGACGGCTGGCTCGTCTCCTCCTGGGAGGAGGGGATCCGGCAGCTGCGGGAGCTCGAGCAGTCGGGCGTCGTCCCCGATGTCGCGCGGCTGTCCGACGTCGAGGAGACCGCGGTGTCGCTGCGGCTCTCGGCGCCGCGAGCCGTGCAGCTGCTCGCCCGCGGCCGCTGCTTGCTGGTGCTGGGCTGGGAGGGGTCCGCGGCGTCCGTCAAGCGCCGGCGGACGCGGGTGAAGGGCATCCCGCTGCCGGGTGCGGGCGACAAGTGGGAGCACGGGCGCTACGACGGGCCGTACCTGCGCGACGACCTGATCGATGCCGGCTTTCTCGTGGAGACGCTGGAGACGGCCGCTCCGTGGTCCTCGCTGCTCGAGGTGTGGGCGGCGGTGCGCGCCGCGCTGGCCGAGGCGTTGGGCGAGTGCGTCGTGATGTGCCACGTGTCGCACCTCTACCCGCACGGTGCATCGCTCTACTTCACGGTCCTGGCCGCCGCCTCGCGGGAGTGGCCACCCGCGAAGAAGGCCGCGACGGAGGCGCTGGTCGCGACCGGTGCGACCATCACCCACCACCACGCGGTCGGCGTCGACCACGCGCCGTGGATGGCGGCCGAGGTCGGTCCGCTCGGCGTGGAGGTGCTGCGCGCGGTGAAGCAGGTGGTAGACCCTGCGGGGGTCCTCAACCCCGGCAAGCTCATCCCCTAGGGAGTACTCGGTGCGGCTCCAGCTGGTCGTGAACCCGTCCGCGGGCGGTGGCCGGGCCACCAAGCTGCTGCCCACCGTGCGGGCAGCCCTGGCGGAGCACGACCTCGTCGTGACGCCGACCTCGTCCCTGGGTCATGCCGACGAGCTGGTAGGCAAGGCCGTTGCCGACGACCGGGTCGTCGTCGCGATGGGCGGCGACGGCATCGTCGGCCGCGTCGCCGGCGCCGTGGCGGCTGCCGGTGGCGTGATGGGCGTGGTCCCTGGGGGCCGCGGCAACGACTTCTGCCGCGCCGTCGGCATCCCCCTCGACGTGCCAGGCGCCTGCGCCGTGCTGTCCACGGGCACGCCCCAGCCCGTCGATCTCGGGTATGCGAACGGCGCGGCGTTCATCGGGATCGCGTCCCTCGGCTTCGACAGCGAGGTGCAGGAGCGCGTCCTGGTCTCGCGCCTTCGGCTCGGCAACCAGATCTACCTGTGGTGCTCGCTGGCAACGGTCGCGTCCTGGAAGCCCGCCACCTTCAGCGGCACGATCGACGGGGAGCCGTTCTCGGTGCACGGCTGGAACGTGGCGGTGTCCAACTCCGGCAGGTACGGCGGCGGGATGCGGCTCGCGCCCTCCGCCTCGGTCTGCGACGGACTGCTCGACGTGGTGTCGGTCTCGAAGACGTCCAAGCTGCGGTTCCTGCAGTCGCTGCCGAAGCTGTTCAAGGGCACCCACGTCGAGGAGCCGGCCTTCTCCGTGCGGACCGCCACCAGGGTGACCGTCGACGCCGACCGGCCCTTCCGGGTGTTCGCCGACGGTGACCCGATCGCCACCCTCCCGTGCGACATCACCATCCGCCCCGCCGCCCTCCACGTCCTCCTCCCCTGACTCCCCTTGCGGTTTCACTGATTCCCCCGCCCGCTGGCCCGCCGATTCAGTGAAACCGCAAGCGCAGTGGGCCTGTGGAGAACCGGCGTCGTGCGCGCCCGGACATCTGCCACGTTCTCGCTGTGCTCATTCCCGCGCAGGCGGCGACCCAGGGCGGCTGCTTCACGTACCCCCAGGCGTGGCTGGTCGGGTGGACCTACGGCCTGCTCGCCTCAGCGGTCGGACGCGGACAGCTGCACAGGGTCCGCAAGGGCGTCTGGATCGAGCGCAGCCTCTGGGAGGAGCTGGACCGGCGCGGGCAGCACGTGGTCGAGGTGCGCGCGGACCTGCTCATCCTCCGCAAGGGTTGGCACGCCGAGCGGCGCTCCGCAGCGATCGCCCTGCACCTGCCGCTCCTAGGACCACCGCCTCCCGTTCCCCAGCTGGTGACGGAGCACAACTGCCACGCGACGAGCCCCTACCGGCACGTGGCCGCCCTGCCACCGGGACACACCGCCGTCCGAGACGGCATCCCCCTGACGAGTCTCTCGCGTACGGCGGTCGACCTCGCCCGAGAGGAGTCCTTCCTCAGCGCGGTGGTGGCCGCCGATGCCGTCCTCGGCCTGGGAGTGCGCCGCGAGCTGCTTGAGGGCGTGCTGGCCTCGATGGACCGTTGGCCCGGCGTGGTGCGGGCTCGAGAGGTCCTCGCCTTCGCGGACGGTCTGTCGGAGTCGGCCCTTGAGTCGCTGTCGCGTGTGCGATGCCACGAGCGCGCGTTGCCGCCACCCGAGCTGCAGGTCGAGGTCTATCGCGGCTCGAAGCTCATCGGCCGTGTCGACAAGCTGTGGAGGGCGCAGCGGGTCGTGGGCGAGGACGACGGCATGGGGAAGTTCGGCGAGACCGATGACGAGCGCCAGGAGTCCTTCCGTACGACGTACCGCCGTGGGCTCGACCTCGAGGACACCGGGCTGGTCGTCGCGCGGTGGGACTGGGAAGCGGCCTGGTCCAACGACGGCGTGCTCGTGGAGGAGCGGGTGCGCAAGGCCTTCGCGAAGGCGCAGCAGTCGACGCTCGATCCCGACATCCGATTCGTGCCGACCACGGTCGAGGACCGCCTGCGCCGCCAGAACCGCCTCGCCGGCTGACTCCCCTTCCCGTTTCACCAAAGCACCCGCCCCGAGGGCGCGCGATTCAGTGAAACGGCAAGCAGAGTGCGGGGCCGCACGCACGTCACTTGCGGTTTCACTGAATCACCCTCCTGACGGGCGCGCGATTCAGCGAAACGGCGAGGGAGGTGGGGTGAGGAGGGCGAGGAGCTCGACGTGCTCGGTCTGGGGGTAGACGTCCCAGGCGCGCAGCGATGTCAGGGACCAGCCGGCGTCGAGCAGCACGCGCAGGTCGCGGGCCAGCGTCGCGGGGTCGCAGGAGACGTACGCCAGGGCGCGCGGCCGCAACCGGGCCAGCGCGGCCGTCACCTCGAGCCCGGCGCCGGCCCGCGGTGGGTCGAGCACGACGAGGTCGGCCGGCCGGAGGACGGCGGGCGTCACGGCAGCGGTGCGGATCCGCACCCACGGCAGGTCGTCGGTGTTGCGAGCCGCGTCGGCGCAGGCGCGGGCTGATCCCTCGACGGCGAGTACGGACCCGGAGGGGCCGACGGCCGCACCGAGGAAGGCGGCGAACAGCCCGACGCCGGCATAGAGGTCCAGGCACGACTCACCGGGCTGCGGGTCAAGGGCCTCGAGGACCGCCGTCACCAGGACCGCTGGTGCGGCGACGTGCACCTGCCAGAAGCCGCCCGCGGCCACCTCGAAGCGGCGGTCGAGCACCGGCACCCGAGCGCCGTGGTGGTCGCCGAGCGCCATCACCTCCACCGCACCGGGGGCCGGCCCTGGCGGGGTGGGCTCCAGCGAGATGAGGCAGTGGTCGACCGGGACGATCTCGTGCGAGCGGTGCGCGTGGAAGCCGATGCCGCGGGCCCACTGCGAGCGGGTGCGCCAGCCCCAGACCGGCTGCACCGGCTCGACGAACCCCTCCCAGTCGAAGCGGCCGACCCGGGTCATCTGCTCGCGCACCAGGTCCGTCTTCAGGGACAGCTGGAGCGACGGCGACGCGTGCTGCCAGTCGCAGCCCCCGCAGGTCCCGAAGTACGGGCACGGAGGGTCCACCCGGTCGGGGGACGGCGAGAGCACCTCGACCACGGACGCCCGCAGGAAGCGAGCACCGGACGAGGTCACGGCGACGCGAACCGTCTCCCCCGGCAGCGCACCGCGCACGAACACGACCCGGCCGTCGTCGGCCCGCGCCACGCAGATCCCGCCGGCGCCGACGGCGCCCACCTCGAGGATCACGCAGGTCGGCGGTACTTGCCGGGGTCGTCGTCTGCGCGACGGCGGTCGGACGAAGCGAGCTGGTAGGGCACGGACGTCACCATGACCCCCGGCTGGAACAGCAGCCGGCCCTTGAGGCGCAGTGCGCTCTGGTTGTGCAGCAGCTGCTCCCACCAGCGGCCGACGACGTACTCCGGGATGAAGACGGTCACCACGTCACGTGGCGACTCGCGCCGGATCCGCCGCACGTAGTCGAGGATGGGCTTGGTGATCTCGCGGTACGGCGAGTCGATGACCGTCAGCGGGATGTCGATGCCCCGCCGGTCCCAGTCCGCCTGCAGGCCGAGGGTGTCCTCCGGATCGACGGAGACCGTCAGGGCGGTCAGGTCGTGCGGCCGGGTCGCCTTGGCGTAGGACAGCGCCCGCAGGGTGGGCGAGTGGATCTTCGAGACCAGCACGACGGCGTGGTTGCGCGAGGGCGCGGCGATCACGTCGTCAGCCGGCACGAGCTCCTCGCGCACGCGGTCGTAGTGCCGGCGGATGCTGCGCATGAGCAGGAAGAGCGCAGCCATGGCCGCAAGCGCGATCCACGCCCCGCGCACGAACTTCGTCGCGAGCACGATCACCAAGACGATCCCGGTCATGCCGAGGCCGATCGTGTTGATGACACGCGCGCGCCGCATGTGCCCACGCGCCGCCGCGTCGGTCTCGGTCCGCAGCAGCCGCGTCCAGTGCCGGATCATGCCGGTCTGGGACAGCGTGAAGCTGATGAAGACGCCGACGATGTAGAGCTGGATGAGCTTGGTCACCTGGGCGTCGAACGCGAGGATGAGCACGATCGCCGCGCCGGCCAGCACCACGATGCCGTTGGAGAACGCCAGCCGGTCGCCGCGGGTGTGCAGCTGCCGCGGCAGGTAGCCGTCCCGCGCCAGGATGGAGCCGAGCACCGGGAAGCCGTTGAACGCAGTGTTGGCGGCGAGCACAAGGATGATGCCGGTGGCAGCCGCAACGAGGTAGAAGGCCGGCGAGAAGCCGGAGAAGACGGCATGTGCCAGCTGCCCGATGACCGGGTCCTGGACGTAGCTGTCGCCGACCGGCTGGCCGTTGCGCAGCAGCTGGGTCGCGGGGTCCTCGGCGAAGCGCAGATGCGTGAGGTTGGCGAGCGTGACGACGCCCATCACCATCGTGATGGCGATGCCGCCGAGCAGCGCAAGGGTGGTCGCGGCGTTCTTCGACTTCGGCTTCTTGAAGGCAGGGACCCCGTTGCTGATCGCCTCGACGCCGGTCAGGGCGGCGCAGCCGCTGGAGAAGGCCCGCAGCAGCAGGAAGGCGCCCGCCAGCCCCGCGATGCCGTGGGTGTAGGCACCCTCCGGCCGCAGCGCGAGGCCGGAGCTCTCGACCGCGGGCAGGTCGCCGGTGACGTACCGGACCAACCCGATGACCGACATCCCGATGATGGCCGCCATGAAGATGTACGTCGGAAGGGCGAACGCGACCCCGGCCTCCTTCACCCCCCGCAGGTTCATGGTCATGAGGAACAGGGTGGCGACGACGGCCGCCTCCGCCTCGTGCCCGCGCAGGCCCGAGACCGCCGTCGCGGCGTACTGCGCTGCCGACGAGATCGACACCGCGACGGTGAGCACGTAGTCGACGAGCAGCGCACTGGCCACGGTGAGCCCGAAGCGCGGCCCGAGGTTGGTGTTGGCCACCTCGTAGTCGCCACCGCCGGACGGATAGGCGTGCACGTTCTGCCGGTACGACAGCACCACCACGGTCATGACGAGCGCGACGGCGATGGCGATCTTCCAGCTGAACGTGAAGGCCACCGCGCCGGCGATCGACAGCGTCAGGAAGATCTCGTCGGGGGCATAGGCCACCGACGAGAGCGCGTCGCTCGCGAACACCGGCAGCGCGATCTTCTTCGGCAGCAGCGTCTCCCCCAGCCGATCGCTGCGCAGCGCACGGCCGAGAAGGACGCGTTTGGTGACATCACCGATAGCGGGCACGAGCCGAAAGCCTAGGGGTGGCCGCCGTGTAGCGTTTCGCGTCATGCACGTGGTGATCATGGGGTGTGGCCGGGTGGGCTCCACTCTCGCGCGCATCCTGGAGAGCACTGGTCACTCGGTGGCCATCATCGACCGGGATGCTGCCGCCTTCCGGCGGCTCTCGACGGAGTTCGCCGGCCAGCGGGTCCTCGGCATCGGCTTCGACCGCGACACCCTCGTCGAATCCGGCATCGAGCGGGCCGAGGCGTTCGCCGCCGTGAGCTCGGGCGACAACTCCAACA
Organism: Mycobacteriales bacterium; assembly: GCA_046262855.1. Taxonomy (GTDB): domain Bacteria; phylum Actinomycetota; class Actinomycetes; order Mycobacteriales; family SCTD01; genus RYN-111. Next base: position 6,522 of record JBHEMB010000546.1, read on the forward strand.
TCATCGCCGCGCGGGTCGCCCGCGAGACGTTCGGCATCGAGAACGTGGTTGCCCGCATCTACGACCCGGCCCGAGCCGAGGTCTACCAGAAGCTCGGCATCCCCACGGTGGCCACGGTCCGGTGGACGGCCGACCAGGTGCTGCGCCGACTGCTCCCCACCGGGATGCTCAGCGAGTGGCGTGACCCCAGCGGCAAGGTCGTGCTCGCCGAGCTGGCCTACGACCCGGGCTGGATCGGGCACAAGATCAGCAAGCTCGAGGAGCAGTCCGGCGCGCGGGTGGCGTTGCTGACCCGCCTGGGCGAGGGCACGCTGCCGACGAACGGCACAGTGGTCCAGGACGGCGACCTCCTGCACGTCACGATGCCGTGGGACCAGCGCGAGCAGGTCGAGCGGGCCTTCACCGCCGGCCCGACCGAAGGGGACTGACGTGCGCGTCGCCATCGCCGGAGCCGGCAACGTCGGCCGCTCCATCGCCCTGGAGCTCCTCGAGAACGGCCACAGCGTGCTGCTCGTCGAGCGGGAGCAGCGCGCGATGAAGGTGCAGACCGTGCCCACCGGAGAGTGGCTGCTCGGAGATGCCTGCGAGATCGCCACCCTGCAGACCGCGCATCTCGAGGAGTGCGACGTCGTCGTCGCCAGCACGGGCGACGACAAGGTCAACCTCGTGGTCAGCCTGCTGGCCAAGACCGAGTTCGGCGTGCCGCGCGTCGTCGCACGCGTCAACCACCCGAAGAACGAGTGGCTGTTCAACGAGTCGTGGGGCGTGGACGTGAGCGTCTCCAGCCCGCGCCTGCTCGCAGCCGTCGTCGAGGAGGCGGTCAGCGTCGGTGACCTCGTGCGGCTGCTGACGTTCCGGCAGGGTCAGGCCAACCTGGTGGAGCTGACGCTGGCGCCCGACGCCGACCTGGTCGGGAAGATGGTGGGCACGATCAGCTGGCCGACCGACGTCGCCCTGGTCGCCATCCTGCGCGAGGGCCGGGTCATCACGCCGAGCCCGGACGCGTCTCTCGAGGCCGGTGACGAGCTGCTGCTCGTCGCGACCTCCGAGGTGGAGGACGAGCTGGACGCGCTACTGACGAAGGAAGCCCCTCAGGGCTGAGGCGCGACGGGCACCCGCCGCACGGCCCACACCGTGAACAGCGCGGCTCCGAGCAGCAGCACGTACTTCTCCACCTGGATGACGGCGAACAGGATCGCGTTGTCCTTCGCATCGTCGACGACCGTCAGCGCGACGACGCTGGCCACCGAGGCCCGGATGAGGAACGACGCCGACCACACCCACGTGGACTGCACGCAGGCGCGCCGGAGCGCAGGGTCGGTCTTCCACGACTCGTACTTCGCGTCGATCGCGACCAGCGCGAGCGCGACCGCAGGCTGCTTCACGAGGTTCGACAGGGCGAAGGCCAAGCCGCTGACTCCCGTCAGGACGATGCCCGGGAGGAAGAACCCCTTCCCCGTGCCGGTCGCCTTCGTCACAGCGACGGCGACCAGTAGACCGAGGAAGCCGCTGACGCAGCACTGCAGCGACTCGCCGCGCGCCCTCCGGTAACCCACGACGAGCACACCGGCCACGACTGCGGCGAGCACACCGGTGTTCAGGTCGCTCGCGAACCGCACCAGGATGAAGACAACCGCCGGCAGGCTGCTGTCGAAGATCCCCTTGCCGCCGCCCATGAGGGCGAGGAAGTGCTTGACGTGCAGCGCCTCGGACGGCTGCTCAGCCACCGACGGCCTTGAGCTCGTACTCCGGGTTGAACAGCGTCGCCTTGCCGTCCCGCTTGGTCAGCCGACCGCGCGCGACCAGCGAGCGTCCCGGGTCGATGCCGCGGATCCGTCGTCGCCCCAGCCAGACGAGGGTGACGGTGCCCGTCCCGTCGTACAGCTCGGCTTCCAGCGTCGGGACACCGGCGAGCGGCCGGAGGACGACGGCGCGCAGGGTGCCGGCGACGCAGACGGGCTTGCCGACCGAGCAGTGGTTGACCGTCGTGGCGCCGGACCTCTCGGCCTCGACCCGCAGCTCTTCGTCGTGCATCTCGTCCTCGTCGGCGGTCAGCCGGTGGAGGGCGCGCTTGAAGCGGGACACAACTGAAGGCTAACGGATCTCGGTGATCTCCGGACCCCGCTCGGGCATCTGGAAGCCAGCCTCGCCGGCAGCCTCCTCAGCAGCCTGGACGGCGTCGGAGGGCAGCCGCAGCGGCAGCGGCTCGCGCACCACCATCGCCTCGGAGCCCCGGTCGACGGCGACCTGGCGGAAGGCCTCGAGCAGCGGTGCGAGCTGCTCGTCGTCCTCGGCCGCCGGGCCGGTCACGAGACCACGCAGGAACCAGCGAGGGCCGTCGACCCCGAGGAAGCGGGCGGGCGCCAGGACGACGCCCTCCCCGGGGGCCTCCGTGGGGACGGCGGCTCGCAGCTCGGTGCCGAACGCGCCGTCCGCTTCCGACGCCTGGCCACCGCCGCTGTTGAGCGCATCGCGGATCTCGCCCCGGACGTCGGCCCAGATGCCGTCGCGGCGCGGGGCGGCGAAGACGTTGAGCTGCAGCGTCGACTCCCGGTGCACCAGGGTCGCCGCGACGACCTCGCCCTCCGGACTCACCTCGAGCCGGACGTCGATGTCCGGCAGGACCGGCACGTGCAGGCTCCCCAGGTCGAGCCGCTCCGGATCGGTCGGCGGCGCGTCCTGGAGGTTCCACGGGCCTTGCGGCGGCGAGATCTCCGCCGACTCCGGCTCGGGTTCCTCCGCGGCGAGCTGCTTCAGCAGCTCCGCGTCCTCTGCTGCCCGGTCCTCGTCGTCGAGGTCGTCGACGAAGTTGTCGATGTCCTCGTCGGTGATCTCGTCGATCTCGACCTCGATGCCGCGGTTGCGACGTCCGAAGAGAGCCACCTCAAGAACCTCCGTATCCGCCGGTGGAACCGTGCCCACCCGCGCCGCGCTCCGACTCGGGGAGCGCTCCCGTTTCCCGCCATGCGACCTGCTCGACCCGCTGCACGACGAGCTGCGCGATCCGGTCGAACCGCTTCAGGCGCACCGTCTCACGAGGGTCGTGGTTCACCAGGATGACCTTGATCTCGCCCCGGTAGCCCGCATCGATCGTGCCGGGCGCGTTGACCAGCCCGACGCCGTGGTTGACCGCAAGGCCGGAACGCGGGTGCACAAAGGCGGCATACCCCTCAGGCAGCGCAACAGCTATCCCGGTAGGGAGCAGAACCCGCTCACCTGGCGGGACGTCGACCTCGATCGTCGTCACGAGATCGCAGCCGGCGTCGCCCGGCCGGGCGTAGGCCGGCAGGGGGACGTCAGGGTCCAGACGGACGATGTCCACCTGGAGCGCGTCGACTTCGAGGGCCACGGCTGGAGACCGTACCGTTTGGCGCATGCCGACGTACCGGGAGCGCCTGTGGGCACCACTGTCCTGGGCCGTCATCACGCTGGGCGGTGCCGTGCTGGTCGCCCTGAGCTTCCGCGAGAACCTGCTGCTGCTCGCGGCGCTCCTCCTGCTTGCGGTGCTCGCGCTCGCGGTGCTCTCCCGCGACCAGCTGCGGGTCGCGGACGGCGTCCTGCACGTGCCGGGCGCCCGCGCGCCCCTCAGCGCCTTCGGACCTGCTGAGGTCCTCGACCGGACAGCACTGCGCCAGCGGATGGGCATCCGGGCGCACCGCGACGCCTGGGTGCGGGTGAAGCCCTGGGCCCGGCAAGGCCTGCTGCTCCCGGTGGAGGACCCGGACGACGACACGCCGTACTGGCTCATCGGTACCCGCCGGCCCGCCGAGCTCGCGGTGGCCCTGGCCCGCTACCCGGAACAGCGATGAGGACCGCTCTGGACGAGGAGGCCATCGCCTTCGCGGGAGTCGCCGGGCAGCGCCGGCTGCTGGCCGAGCGGCAGCTGACGGCCGTCGAGCTGCTCGACGTCTGCCTGCGCCGCATCGAGCGGCTCGACCCCCAGCTGCTTGCCTTCCACACGGTCTTCGACGACAGCGCCCGCGACGAGGCCCGCGCCGCGGACGAGGCGCTCGCCTCCGGTGACGACCGGCCGCTGCTCGGCGTCCCGATCGCGGTGAAGGACTCGATGGCGGTCGCCGGTCACAGCGGCTCGCTCGGCACCGGCTCCCCCGAGCCCGTCGCGCACCACGACTCGGAGGTGGTGCGCCGGTTGCGTGCGGCGGGCGCGGTGATCATCGGTACGACGAAGCTGCCCGAGCTCGCCCTCTGGCCGTTCACGGAGTCAGCCACGTTCGGCACGACACGCAACCCCTGGGACCTCAGCCGGACACCTGGCGGTTCGTCGGGCGGCTCGGGTGCAGCGGTCGCCGCAGGCCTGGTGGCGGCCGCGACGGGCAGCGACGGCGGCGGGTCGATCCGCATCCCCGCGGCGTGCTGCGGCCTCGTGGGGCTCAAGCCGACCCGCGACCTGGTGTCACTCGCGCCGCACCAGGAGCACTGGCACGGCCTTTCCGTGGCCGGCGTGCTCACCCGCGACGTCGCCGACACCGTGGCGCTGCTCAACGTCCTGCAGGACGAGCCGCTCGCGGTCACCGATCCCGGGTCACTGCGGATCGCCTGGTCGTTCGCGACCCCGGGGCCCGCTCGGGTGGCCGCGGAGGTCAAGGCGGCGCTGCGCCGGGTGGTCGGGCGCCTCCACGACGTGGGTCACCAGCTCGTACACGCCGACCCGGACTACTCGGGGATCCAGGAGGCGTTCGTCGGGCACTACACGACCGGTGCCGCCGACGACCTCGACGCGCTGGTCGACCCGAGCGCCACCGAGCCGCGAACCCGGGCCGTGGCCGCCGTCGGCCGGCGGATGCGCGGCAAGCCGCTCGCCCGGGCGATGCGCCTGCGGGAGGAGGCCACGCGCCGGCTCGCGACGGCCCCCGCCGGAGCGGACCTGCTGCTCACCCCCACCCTTGCCACGCTTCCCAGCCCGGTCGAGTCGCTCACCGGCCTGCGGACGTTGGCTCTGGCCGGACGCCGGGTCCCTTTCACCCCGGCCTGGAACGTCACCGGCCAGCCGGCCCTGTCGATCCCCGCCGGCTTCTCTCCTGAAGGGCTGCCGCTCGCCGTACAGCTGATCGGTCCGGCGCACAGCGAGGCACTGCTGCTCTCGGTCGCGGCGCAGCTCGAGGACGCCTCCGGCCGACGGCCCAATCTGCGATGACCGCGGTGTCCCGGCCACGAGGCGCCGACCTCGACGCCCTGCTCGCCAGCAGGGCGCGCCGCACCCTGTCCGACGGCGTCCTGCACGACCGGGTGGCCACCGTCGTCTTCGACGACGGCTTCAGCCAGTGGACTGCCGAGCTCGACCGCGGGCGCGCCCGGGTGCGCCGCGGTGCTGCCGTGCACCCGACCCTGGTCGTCCGAGGTCAGGCCACCGTGCTGGCCGACGTCGTGGCCGGCAACGCCTCGGGGGTCCAGGCCTTCCTGGACGGCGACGTGACCATCCGCGGCGACCTCGGCCTGTCGTTGCAGCTGGACGGGCTGTTCGGGCTCGACGAGCGCCCCGACCAGTTCCCGCGGGCCCGGGTGGCCGACGTGATGGGGGTCCGCACGTCGTACCTCGAAGCCGGCCCCCGCGATGCGCCACCGGTGCTCATGCTGCACGGGCTGGGTGCCACCAACGCGTCCTTGCTCCCCTGTCTCGCCGACCTCGCCCAGGACCACCGCGTGATCGCCCCCGACCTGCCGGGCTTCGGGACCAGCGCGGCACCGTCCGCGTCGTACAGCCCGGCGTGGTTCGCTGCCTGGGTCCAGGCGCTGCAGCACCACGTGGGCATGCGGCAGGCGGTCGTGCTCGGCAACTCGCTGGGAGGCCGGATCGCGCTCGAGCAAGCGCTCGTCCACCCCCGGTCGGTGACGGGGCTGGTGCTGCTGACCCCTTCGCCCGCCTTCCGGAGACTGCGTCGGCTGGTGCCGATGGTGCGGCTGATGCGTCCGGAGCTGAGCAGGGTCCCGATGCGGCTCAGCCACCCGCTGGTGGTCGAGGCGATCCGGACGATGTTCAGCGACCCCGATCGGCTGCCCAAGGCCTGGTACGACGCAGCGGCCGACGAGTGCGTCCGGGTCTTCCGCTCCCGTGCGCACCGGGTCGCCTTCTTCGCCTCGGCCCGGCAGATCTTCCTCGAGGAGTCGTACGGGCTGCGGGGTTTCTGGGACCGGCTGCCCAGTCTGGGGCCACCGGCCGTCTTCGTCTGGGGTGACCGGGACCGGCTCGTGCCGTCGCAGTTCGCCGCTCACGTGGCCGACGCGCTGCCCGACGCCGGCTCGATCGTCATGGAGGACTGCGGGCACGTGCCGCAGTTCGAGTACCCCGCGGAGACGATGGCGATCGTGCGCGGCTTCCTCGCCGAGCTGTCCTGACCCCCCGCTAGGTTGACGCAGGTGAAGGCTGCGGAGCGCAAGGACATCCACCCCAACGCCGTGCTCGCCATCGTGCTCACGGCCGTGTTCATGAACCTGCTCGACGTGTCGATCGTCAACGTGGCGATCCCGTCCATCCAGCGGGACCTGAAGGCGTCCTTCGCGGAGATCCAGCTGGTCCTCGCCGGCTACCAGCTCGCCTTCGCCTGCCTGCTCATCACGGGTGGCCGCCTGGGCGACATCTTCGGCCGCAAGCGACTGTTCATGGCAGGCATGTCGCTGTTCGCCCTGGCTTCCCTGACCTGTGGCCTGTCCCCCAACGGGACGCTGCTCATCGTGTCGAGGGTGGTGCAGGGCGTCGGCTCCGGCCTGATGGTGCCGCAGGTGCTCTCGACCATCCAGGTCACGATCCCTGCCCGCGACCGCGGCAGGGCGTTCGGGCTGTTCGGCGCGACGATCGGGGTCGCGACGATCCTCGGGCCGGTCGTGGGCGGCGCGCTCATCTCGCTGAACCTGTTCGGCACCGACTGGCGGATGATCTTCCTGGTCAACATCCCGATCGGCGTGCTCTCCGTCGCCGCCGCGTTCAGGTATCTGCCGGAGACGAAGGCACCCGACGCACCTCGACTCGACATCGCCGGTGCCCTGATCGTCACGACGGGCCTCTTCCTGGTCGTCTACCCGCTGACTGAGGGCCGGCAGAAGCACTGGCCGGCCTGGCTGCTCGGCATGCTGGTCGCCGCCGTGCCCATCCTCGTCGGGTTCGTGATTCTGCAGCTGCGCAAGACCCGGGCCGGCCGCAGCCCACTGGTGCTGATGTCGCTGTTCTCCAACCAGAGCTTCCGTGTGGGGCTCGTCGTCAGCATCGTCTTCTTCGCCGGCATCCCGGCGTTCTTCTTCAACTTCGGGCTGTACCTGCAGATCGGCCTGGGGTACTCCGCCCTGCACGCCGGCCTCACCGGTTTCCCGTTCGCCCTCGGCACCGGCATCGCGTCGTCCCGCTCCGACCAGCTCGCGAAGCGGCTGGGCAAGAACCTGCTGCGGATCGGCGCCGCCCTGCTCTCCGTGAGCATGGTGGTGAACATCTTGGTGCTGCACCACTTCGGCACAGATCTGCGGGCGTGGGAGATCGCGCCGTTCCTGCTGTTCAGCGGCCTCGGCCTCGGTTGCTTCGTCGCGCCGCTCACCAACATCGTGCTGGCCGGCATCCACGGCCGCGAGGCGGGCTCCGCGAGCGGCGTGCTCACCACCGCTCAGCAGATCGGTGGCGCGCTCGGGGTCGCCGTCATCGGCATCATCTTCTTCGGGCTGCTCAGCGGGCATGCCACGGCCGCGGCCACCGACGCCGGGACGAGGCTGCCGGCCGCCGTACCTGCTTCCGTCGTGGGCAGGTTCGAGCGGTGCTTCGTCACGCAGACCCAGTCACCCGACCCGTCGATCACCCCTGAGGGGTGCGAGGTCCCCGACGGCACGCCGCGGGAGCTCGCCCACGCCTTCGCCGCGGCGGCCGACCACGGCCGGCGGGTCGACTTCCTCTACTCCTTCGAGCGCACCTTGATCTACGAGGTGGGCGTGTTCCTCCTCGCGGCGCTGCTCATCGGCTTCCTGCCGACCGTCGACCCCGCCGACCTGGAGCACGTCCCGCCCGCCGCCGAGTAGCCCCGCCACCCGGCTAGCGACGGCCCCGGAGATCACGGTGCAGCGCCTCGCCCAGGGCTCGGGTCTCGCGCCGGTTGAGCTCCGCGCCGGCAACGGCTCCCGCCAGGAACGGCGCCAGCGAGGTGAAGTTCCGGCGCAGCCGGCGCACGACCCGCTGGCGCACCTGCTGCCTGGCTGCCGTGCTGAGGACGTCGGAGAGCGACGGGCCTCCGGTGCTGCTGTCCAGTCCGCGCTTGCCGGCCCACGAGCTCAGGTAGGCCACCGCGAGCTGTCGCCGGTTGCCGACGGGAGCCCTGCCGTAGACGACGTGCAGCTCCGCCACGAGCTTCAGCTCGACGGCGATGACGGCGACCGTCTCCGCGGCGAGCTGCACCGGCGCAGCGAGCAACGTGGGGGGCGCAACCATCTCGGCGGCCGCCAGCGCACCGGCCGCGGCACCGATGCCTGCGGTCACGACGGAGGCGTTGCGGATCATGGCCGCGGCCAGCTCGTCGCCCGAGAGCCCGTGGTGGTGGTCGCGCAGCGTCAGCAGGTCGCGGACCGGCAGGTGGGGCGCGACCTCGTCCGCGACCAGGTCGGTGAGCTTCTTGCCCGAGAACGAGGCCGCCCTGGCGCCACCGGCGAGCGCCTTCGTCAGGGCACCGAGCAGCCGGCCGCGCTCACGCCGGTCGAGATCGTCGGCCGTGAGACGGCCGACGAGGTCACCCAGCTCCGGCCGCTTGAGGTCGTTCACACTAGGCGGCGCACTCGCGGCAGATGAGTCGGCCGCCCTTGTCGCTGGCGAGCTGGCTGCGGTGGTGCACGAGGAAGCACGACGAGCAGGTGAACTCGTCGCTCTGCTTCGGGAGCACCTTGACGGTGAGCTCCTCGCCCGAGAGGTCTGCTCCCGGCAGCTCGAGCGCCTCGGCCAGCTCGGTCTCGTCGATGTCGACGCTGCCGCTCTGGGCCTCGGCACGCCGGGCCTTCAGCTCTTCGAGGCTGTCTTCGCCCATGTCGTCGGCGTCGTTGCGCCGCGGGGTGTCGTAATCGGTGGCCATGGTCCTGGGCTCTCCTTCGTCACGTCCTGCGCGGGTGCTAACGCACGGGGACGGCTATCTGTGCCCGAGGGCACGAAATGTGTCTGTGCCCGAGGGCACGAAAGGTGTCTGTGCCCGAGGGCACGAAAGGTGTCTGTGCCCGAGTTCGGAGCACGTGTTGCGTCTGGGTGAGCGGCTGAGGGTAGCGGGTCGATCGGACCGGGCCCTACCCCGTTCCGGTGACGTTCACCAAGGTGACGAGGGTCACTGCTCCGCAGCGACGCTCGCGACGCCGTAAGCGCCCCACAGCAGGTCGGTCAGCTGGGTGCTGAGGGTCTCCCGCGAGCAGTCCCGCTGCTCGAGCCAGCGGTCCCCGGCGGCCTGCACCATCCCGAGGATCGCGGTGGCCCAGATGCCGGCGCGCAGGTCGTCGGGCTGGAGCCGGAGCTCGTGGCTGATGCCGGCGGCCAGCAGCTCTTGGAGGCGCCGGAGGAACCCGCGCACCGGACCCTTCGCCGGGTCGGCCTCCTCGGACTCGATGAGGAACCGGTAGACCTGCGGCTCGGCCTCGATCACCGACAGGTAGGTGTCGATCGTGCGGTGCACCCGCTCCCGGGAGGTCCCCCCGGCGGTCAGGGCATCCACGAGCGCGTCCAGCAGCCGGTCGGTGTGGCGCCCGGCCAGGGCTGCGTAGAGCCCGCTCTTGTCGCCGAAGTGCCGGTAGAGGATCGGCTTGGTGATGCCGGCCTCTGCGGCGATCGCCGCCATCGACGCGGAGGCACCGTCCCGCTGCACGACCAGGTCCGCCGCGGCGAGGAGCGACTCCCGCCGGGCGTCCCGGTCCGCAGCGACGGTCACCGGAGGTTCACGCGATCTGATGGCCGGAGATGGCGCGGCTGATGATGAGCCGCTGGATCTCGCTGGTGCCCTCGAAGATCGTGTAGATCTTCGCGTCGCGGTGCATGCGCTCGACCGGGTACTCGCGGGTGTAGCCGTTGCCACCCAGGATCTGGATCGCGCGGTCGGTCACGTCCACCGCGGTCTCCCCGGCGAACAGCTTGCTCATCGATCCCTCGCCGCTGGTGAACGGGACGCCGTTGCGGCCCATCCACGCGGCCCGCCAGACCAGCAGCCGCGAGGCGTCGATCTTGGTCTTCATGTCGGCGAGCTGGAACGCCACTCCCTGGTTCTGCACGATCGGCCGACCGAACTGCTCGCGGGTGCCGGCGTACTCCAGCGCGTACTCGTAGGCGGCCCGGGCGATGCCGACGGCCTGCGCGCCGACCGAGGGGCGGGAGGCCTCGAACGTCGCCATCGCCGCCTGGCCGCCCTTCTCGCGCGAGGACTTGACGGGTTCCCCCCGCTCGATCGCCGCCTGCCGCTCGCGGGCCTTGGCCAGTCGGGCGTCGAGCCGGTCCTTGCCACCGAGCAGAGCGGATCCGGGGATCCGGCAGTTGTCGAGGATGACCTCGGAGGTGTGGGAGGCGCGGATGCCGTGCTTCTTGAACTTCTGCCCCTGCGACAGCCCCTTGCCCTTGAACTCCGGCCCCACCACGAAGGACGCCTGCCCGCGGGCCTTCAGGGACGCGTCGACGGACGCGACGACGACGTGCACGTCGGCGATGCCGCCGTTCGTGATCCAGGTCTTCACGCCGTTGAGGACCCACTCGTCCTTGGCCTCGTCGTAGACCGCCGTCGTCTTCATGCTCGAGACGTCGGAGCCCGCGTTCGGCTCGGAGACGGCGAGTGCGCAGAGCCGGGGGTCTTCCGGCGGACCGAAGCACTGCGGCGCCCACTCGCCGAGCTGCTCCGGCGTGCCGTTGGACAGGATCCCGGCGAGCCCGAGGGTGGTGCCGACGATCGACAGCCCGATGCCGGCGTCACCCCAGAACAGCTCCTCCATCACGATCGGCAGGCTGATGCCGGTCTCGTCGCCCCAGGTGCTGGCGAAGAAGTCGAGGGAGTAGATGCCGGCCTTCGCGGCCTCCTGGATGATCGGCCAGGGCGTCTCCTCGCGCTCGTCCCACTCCGACGCCGCGGGCCGGATGACGTTGGCGGAGAACTCGTGCAGCCACTTCTGGAGGGTCTGCTGGTCCTCGCTGAGCTGGAGGCTGAAGCCGGGCATGTCAGGTGCTCCTGTGGTTGATCGATCCGGTCGTGAACGTGGGCTTGGTGCCCGGGAAGTACGCCGACGCCGTCAGCTCCGACGACGGCAGGAACTGCGGGAAGCGCGAGTCCCGCTGTGAGGGGTCCACCAGGGCCTTCTCCTTGACCACGGAGTTGTACTGGTCGGCGAGCGCCTCAGGCGTGTTGGCGTTGAGGACCACCTCCCGCCCCCAGGTCCGCGCGCCCTTGGCCACCCCGGGGATCTTCGAGTGCTCCGGGACCATCGCCTCGACCGCGATGACGTTCTCGCTCACCGCCCAGATGCCGTCCGTCGTCGACAGCACCAGGGTCTGGTTGCCGAGCGCGTGCCCGGGGGTCGCGACCAGCGCGACGCCGGGACCGAGCAGCACGTCACCGTCGATCGCCGCGATCGCGTCGACCCTCAGGTCGGTGTAGGTGTCCGGCTGGTACCACTGCCGCTGCAGGGGGTGGAGGTCCGCCATGGCCGCGAGCTCTTGACGCTGGACGACCAGCTTCGCGTTGGGGAAGGCGGCCGGTGTGTCCGACGTCCCGATCCACCGCCGGACGTCCTGGGTGTGGAGGTGGTCGAAAGCCAGGTGCGTGACCTCCTCCGGCGCGATGCCCAGGGCAGCGAGGTTCTCTAGCACCGTGGCATGGCGGGTCACGATGCGCTTCTGCACGAGCGCGGGGGTCTGCTCGCCCAGCCGGGCGAAGTACGGCGTGTACTCGCCGCGCTCGTGGTCGCTCGGCTCGAAGACCAGCACGTTGCCCGGCCATCGGATGACCAGCATCCGGTTGATGCTGGACAGGTACGGCGAGGGGGTGACCGCCGCCATCC
>JBHEMB010000547.1:0-6670 GCA_046262855.1 Mycobacteriales bacterium
TCTATGGCTGTCTAGGACAGCACGAATGGTGGGTCTAGAAGGGAGGTTCGTCGGACCAGCCGCCGCCGCCACCGCCGCCGCCCGCCGGGGCCGAGGAGGCCCAGGGGTCGTCAGCGGGGCCAGGACCGGCATTGCCGCCCGACGGGGAACCACCGAACCCGCCACCGCCACCGCCACCACTGCGCTGGGTCCTGTTGACCTTCGCAGTGGCCCAGCGGAGCGAGGGGCCGATCTCGTCGACGTCCAGCTCGTACACCGTGCGCTTCTCGCCTTCCTTGGTCTCGTACGACCGCTGCTTCAGGCGACCCTGCACGATCACGGCCATCCCCTTCTGAAGGGACTCCGCGACGTTCTCGGCAGCCTGTCGCCAGATCGAGCAGCGCAGGAAGAGCGCTTCGCCGTCCTTCCACTCGTTGGTCGCCTTGTCGAGCGTCCGCGGCGTGGAGGCAACGGTGAAGTTGGCCACGGCAGCACCCGACGGGGTGAAGCGCAGCTCGGGGTCCCCGGTGAGGTTCCCGACGACGGTGATGACGGTATCGCCAGCCACAGGTGGTTCTCCTAAAAGAAGTAGTCCTTCAACAGCAAAGCAGTGGGGAAGGACGTTCCTTGGATCTAGCGGAGCTCGGGCCGCATGACCTTCGTGCGCAGGACCGACTCGTTGAGGTTGAGCTGGCGGTCCAGCTCCTTCATCACGGCCGGCTCGGCGTTGAGGTCGACGACGGCGTAGATGCCCTCGACCTTCTTGTTGATCTCGAAGGACAGCCGACGGCGGCCCCAGATGTCGACCTTCTCCACGGTGCCGCCGCCGGTGCGGACGACGTTGAGGAACGTGTCGAGACTGGGCGCGATCGTCCGCTCTTCAAGATCCGGGTCGAGGATGACCATCAACTCGTAGTGACGCAAGTAGACCCACCTCCTCCTGTGGACTCAGCGGCCACCGACTCTCGGTGGCAGGAGGGTGTTCACGTCAGCAAACTCGGTAGAGGCTACCGGACCTCGGGCCGGACCTCGGGCCGGACCTCGGGCGACGCCAGCAGGATCCGGCCGATGAGGGAAACCACCCCGAGCGCAGCGACCACCGCAAGGGCGGCTGGCAGGCCGAAGCCGTGGGCCGAGCGCTGCACGATCTCCGACGGGCTCGCGTAGTCCACCTGCGCGACCGGGCTGCTCGACACGGACGGAGGACTCGCCGCCCCGGGCGCGACTACCGGCGAAGGCCCGATGCTCGGCGTGCTGCTCGGCGTCGGGACCGCGCCGCCGATGATCGGCGGCGGAACGGTCACCCCCGACGGGCTCGCTGCGGCGGAAGGGCTCGCCGACGCCGACGGCCGCGCACGTGCGGTGGCGGATGGTCGCGGGGCGGCGGACCTGGACGGACTGGCGGTCGGCGAAGGGCTGGGCCTCGTTGCCGGGACCACGATCGTGCCGTCCTGCGGCGGGGACTCGCCGACCAGCGTGTCGAAGGTCATCGTGTAGCCGAAGGTGCCGGCCGCACCGAAGGCCTTCGTGGTCGCGGGCTTACCACTGGTCACCGTGGCCGCGAAGGTCCAGGAGCCGCTGCTCCGCCGTACGTGGTAGGTGTTCGCGTCGGTCGTCCGGAAGGTCACCGTGTCGCCGACGACGATGGTGATGGTCGACGGGGACGGGCCGCGGGTCGTCAGCGTGACCGTGTGATCGGCCGCCAGGGCGGGCGTCGGCATCACCAGCACGGCCAGTAGCCCGAGAACGACCGCAGCCGAAGCTGCGAGCAGGCGCCGGGTCACCACTCCATCGTGCCATCGGGGCGCCCCACCTTGATGATCCACGCGGCGGTTAAGCACTCAGAAGGGGCTCGAGAGTGCACAAAGTCCGCGTGGATCACTCCCTGGTGGGACCGTCGGGGGGCCGCCGTACGGTGGAGGGATGCAGATCGGAGCGCACATCGGGAAGGGCGGCGAGACCGACCTGGCTCTCGCGGCCAAGGAGCGCGACGCCGACGTCGTGCAGTTCTTCCTCGGGGACCCGCAGAGTTGGAAGGCGCCGACGATCACCGAGGTGTCGCTCGACATCCCGTTCTTCGTCCACTCGCCGTACGTCGTCAATGTGGCGAGCGCCAACAACAAGATCCGCATCCCGAGCCGCAAGATCCTCGACCAGCAGGCTCAGGCCGCCGCCAAGGTCGGCGCGCAGGGCCTGATCGTGCACGGCGGTCACACGACCGCGCAGGACTCCCCGACACTGGGCCTCGAGAACTGGGTCAAGACGTTCGAGCGGATGGAGCGGCCGCTGCCGATCCTCATCGAGAACACCGCGGGCGGCGACTTCGCCATGGCTCGCAGGCTCGACGCGATCGCCCGGCTCTGGGACGCCGTGGGCCACTTCGACAACGTGGGGTTCTGCCTCGACACCTGCCACGCGCATGCCGGCGGTGAGCAGCTCGTCGACATCGTGGAGCGGGTCCTCGCCATCACGGGCCGCATCGACCTGGTGCACTGCAACAACAGCCGGGACGCCTTCGACTCCGGCGCGGACCGGCACGCCAACCTCGCGTCCGGCACCATCGACGCGGACGTGCTGGTCGCGGTCGTCAAGGCCGCGGGCTGCCCCGCGGTCGTGGAGACCCCGTCCGAGGGCCAGGCCGACGACATCGCGCTGCTGAAGTCGAAGCTGTCGTAACGGAACCGGACAAACGCGGCAGCTGCCCTTGTGATCAAGGGATCTGACCGCCACCCTGCGGGTCCCATGCGTCGTCTTCTCGTGGTCGCGCTCGCCCTGACCGGCCTGACCGTCCTCCCGAGCGTCTCCTCCTCCGGCCCGATCGACGACGTGGTCTCCTCGGCCGCCCTCGGTCTCGGTACGACGACTGCTGGGCTGTCCCACGAGCGGCTGATCGGCGTAACGTGGCAGTCGGGCGACGCGCAGGTGCTATACCGCTGGCATCGCAAGAGCGGCTGGTCGGGATGGGAGATCGCCGACGAGGACACCGGCGACGAGGGCATCCCTGGCACCGAGCCGCTGTGGCGACCGCGCGATGCCGACCGCGCGCAGGTCGAGGTCACCGTCAGCCCGAGCGGCCTGCGGTTCGCCCGCGTGTCCGCCGCCCGCCGCCGGCTGGGCGTCGCCAGCGCGCAGGCCGCGACGGGCCGCGCGGTCCTCGGCGAGGTGCACAGCCGCGCCGACTGGGGCGCGAACGAGTCGTGGGTGCGGCGCGCACCGACGTACGCCTCCCGCGTCGTGGCCGTCACCGTCCATCACACGGCCGACGTCAACGGCTACGGCCCCGGCGACGTGCCGTCGCTCATCCGGGCCGACTACGCCTATCACGTGCGGTCGCGGGGTTGGGCGGACCTCGGCTACAACCTGGTCGTCGACCAGTACGGCCGGGTCTGGGAGGGTCGGCGCGGCGGCCTCGGCCGCGCGACGATCGGCTCACACGCGCAGGGGTTCAACGCCGGGACGCTCGGCGTGGCGATGCTCGGCGACATGACGAAGGCAACGGCATCGGTCGCCGCGAAGAAGGCGCTGGCGGGGGTGATCGGGTACGCCGCGCTGACCTGGCACTTCGACTCGCGCGCGACGGTGCGGCTCAGGTCCAAGGGCTCGCCGCGGTACCCGAGCGGTCGGGTCGTGACGCTGCACCGCGTCTTCGGGCACGGCGACACCGGCATCACCGAGTGCCCGGGATCGCTGCAGCAGGACCTGCCTCAACTGCGGGATCTCGGTTGGATCGCGATGCACGCCGCGCCGCGGATCGTTGCCTCCCGGCTGTCCGGCTCCCCCCTGCACGCGCCGAACCCGGTCGTGCTCGACGTCCGGCTGTCCCGTGCCGCCCCCTGGCAGGTGTTCTTCCGCGACAGCAACGGCCTCGTCGTCGCGAGCGCGGCGGGACGCGGCGCGGCCCCCCACCTCGGCTGGGACGGCATGAGCCGGGGCGCCCTGCCGCTGCCCGCGACACCGGGCACCTACAGCTGGACCGTCAAGGTCGACGACGGCTTCCACGACCCGGTCGAGAGGACCGCCCCCTTCGCCGTCGGCCTCCCCGACGCCACCGCCCTCCTCTCACCCACCCCCCCGCCATGAATGGATCCTGCGATGGCCATTCCGGCGCTGAATCGGCATCGCAGTATCCATTCAGGGGGAAGGGTGGGGCGGGGTCAGCCGACCCAGCGGCCGTCGTGGAAGGTGAGCACGCCGGTCACCATCAGCGGCGTCGCGAGCGCGAGGTAGCCCCACTGCAGCCAGGGCCGGCCTGAGGCCCAGCGCGCGAGCAGCACCCACAGCGGGAACCACAGCAGCGTGGCCCGCTCGATGGACAGGTACACCGTCGACGTCGCCAGCGCCGCGACCGACAGCCCGACGTAGGTCGCCTCCCCCCACTCCCGCCGGGCGAGCGACACCGCCACGACGACCAGACCGACTGCGACGCAAGCGATCTGCGCGTAGTACGACCACCGGAACTCGGCACTCATGCCCGCCTGGTGCGCCGCGTCCCACGTGCCGCGCAGTGCCGCGACAGGGCCGGTGAAGTGCCGGCCCCAGCCCTCGGACTGGGCGTGCTGCCAGCGCAGCCAGTCCCCGGAGAGGTGGTGCAGGTAGGCCACGAACCCGAACAGCGCGAGGAACGGCGCGGCCAGGAACGGCAGCACGCGCCGCTCGCGCGAGGTCGTGGCCCACAGCACGAGCAGCCCGATGGCGAGGAACAGCCCGCTCACCCGCACGAGGCAGGACCCGGCGACGAGCAGCGCAGCCGCTTCCCACCGGCCGCGTCGGGCGGCGTACCAGCCGGGCACGGCAAGGGCGAGGAACAGCGACTCGCTGTACCCGACGGCGAGGAAGACGGCGTACGGCGAGAGCAGGAGCGCCAGCACGGCCACCGACCCATCGACGCCCTCGAGCTCCGCGAGCTTGGACAGGTACACCACCGCAACGGCGCCGGCGACGAAGGAGACCAGCAGACCGGCGGCGGTCCAGGACGGGATGGCGGCGTGGAAAGCCTTGAGCACCAAGGGAAACCCGGGGAAGAACGCCGCGATGTCCTTGTCGGGGTAGTGCCTCGGGTAGCCGTCGTACCCGAACTGCGCGACCTTGCGGAACAGCGTGACGTCCCAGCTGTCCCACCCCGCCAGCCAGCCGTCGCCGCGGCCGCCGAAGACCTGCTGCATGCCGGCCAGCACAAGCACAGCGAGGGCGACCCGGGTCGCGACCCAGGTCCGTAGTGCGGTCATGCGCGGGCGCGGTCCGGTGCCCTGTCCAGCACCCCACCGGCGGGGTCGTCCTCGCCATCAGCCCGCACCACATCCGACTCCGGACGCCAGATCTCACGCAGGATGAACCCGCTGTAGACCAGCAGCAGCACGTCCCGCAGCAGCACCGCGGCGAAGAACCACCGCATGTCTATGCCCTCGCTGCGGCCCTTGCTCGAGCCGTCGTTGTTGATGAAGAAGTAGAACCGCGAGAACAGCACCAGCACCTCGGTGGCCTGCCAGGCGATGAACAGTCGCCACCGCGGCCGCGCCAGGACGGCGAGCGGCACCAGCCACAGCACGTACTGCGGGCTGTCCACCTTGTTGACGAGCAGGAACCCGGCGATCATCAGGAAGAGCACCTGCGGGACGCGCGGCCGGCGCGGCGCGCGCAGGCAGAGCACCACGACCCCGAGCGCCACGACCACCACACCGATCGCCACCAGCAGGTTCAGCGTCGTCGGGACCGGCC
Organism: Mycobacteriales bacterium; assembly: GCA_046262855.1. GTDB lineage: Bacteria > Actinomycetota > Actinomycetes > Mycobacteriales > SCTD01 > RYN-111. The sequence goes on from JBHEMB010000547.1 coordinate 5,695, forward strand.
CCTCCTGGTGGACGAGGTCGGTGAACCAGTTGTCACCATCGGTCCAACCCCGCGCGTCCATCACCTGCAGGTACAGCGAGTCCCAGTCGGCGCCGCGGGTCTGGTTGAGGTCGAAGAACCGATAGACGGCGTTGGTGACCTGCACCGCCGTCGTGCCGTCGGGCACCTTCGCCGGGCAACGGCCCGTCGTCAGGTGCGTCACGCCCGCCTGCGTGATCTGGCAGTGCAGCGGCAGGACCCCCGGCACGGAGACCTTGACCGGACTGCCGTTGACCTCGGCGTACGACGGTGCGCTCAGGTAGAACGGCAAGGTCAGGCCCACGGCGGTGACCACCGTGATCCCGGCCAAGGCACCCCAGGCCCGCATCCGCCTGGCCCGGAAGCACAACCCGAGCAGGGGGACGAGGAACAGCACCGGGTAGAGCTTGGTGGCCGTGCCCAGACCCAGCAGCAGACCGGCCAGGGCCGGGTGCTTGCGCGCCCACGCGAGCATCCCTAGGGAGGCGAACGCGACGGCGACCAGGTCCCAGTTCGTGGTGGCGTGCAGCAGCAGCGCGGGCGACAGCGCGAACAGCGCGGCGTCCCACGGCCGCCGTCCGGCGGTCTTGGCGAGGGCGACCACCACGACCATGGCGCACAACGTCATCAGCGCCCAGGTCACGTCGTAGAAGTGCCGGCCGCGGGCGATCGCCTTGCGGTAGTCGGCGGTGCTGCGCGCCTGCGTCGCCTCCTGAGGGGTCTTCGCGGCGTTCACCTGATCGAGCGCGTCCTGCGTGGAGCTGTCTTGGTGCAGGCTCTCGATCCCGCGCGCCAACCCCGAGGACAGCCACATCACCCCGCCGATGACGACGGGGTACTCCACCGGCTGCTCGTAGTAGGGGGTCTTGCCGCTGCTCAGCCCCTCGGCGGAGTAGAGCGCGACGACGTCGGTGTAGCAGAGCCGCGTGTACTGGTGCTCGTGCACCCAGGTGCTGCC
>JBHEMB010000548.1:0-13083 GCA_046262855.1 Mycobacteriales bacterium
TGCCCTCACTATGCACTCAGTGACTAGTCACCCGCAACCCCTCCCCCGCGCCGCCCTTCATGCTGGGAGGGAGAAGGCGCGGCGGGTGTTGGCGGCGACGGCATGGCACAGCTCGTCGAGATCGTCGCCGCGGGCGGCCGCGAGCGCCCGCATCGTGTGCGGGATGAGGTAGGGCGCGTTGGGCCGTCCCCGGAACGGCATCGGCGTGAGGAAGGGCGCATCGGTCTCGACGAGGAGGCGATCGGCCGGGCAGACCGCCGCGGCCGCGCGCAGCTCGTCGTTGGGCTTGAAGGTCACCGGCCCTGCGAAGGAGAGGTACCAGCCGGCGTCGGCGCACACGCGCGCCATCGCTGCGTCGCCGGAGAAGCAGTGGAAGACCGTCGCGTCCGGCGCGCCCTCCTCGCGGAGCACCCGCAGCACGTCGTCGTGCGCATCGCGATCGTGGATCACGAGCGCCTTGCCGGTCTCCTTGGCGATCGCGATGTGCGCGCGGAACGACTCCTCCTGCAGGCCCTGGCCCTCGGGCCCGGTGCGGAAGTGGTCGAGGCCGGTCTCGCCGATCGCCTTCACCTGCGGCAGCAGTGCGAGCGCCCTGATGTGCTCGAGGGCGTCGCTCGTCGCCGCCCCCCGGCCTGCTTCGTTGGGGTGCAGCGCAACGGCGGCCCACACCTCGCCGTACTGCCCGGCGATGTCGGCCGAGAGCCGGCTGCTCTCGACGTCGACCCCGACCTGGATGACCGTGTCGATGCCCACCGAGCGCGCAGCGTCGAGCTGGGCCCGCACGTCGCCGCCCATGATGTCGAGGTGGCAGTGGCTGTCCGCTACGGCAACGCCCAGCGGCTCCGGCGGAGGCGGCGGCTCCCCCTCCCGCCCCGTGCGTCCGCTCACCTGGACATCGCCACGCGACGATCGAGCGGACGCAACGTCATGCGGTGCCTTCGAGGCGGGCCAGCTCCTCCTCGACCACGGAGGGGTCGAGCTTGACGAACAACGGGACCGGCTCGCCGATCGGAACGCCCGCCTTGATGGGCTGCGACTCCCAGACCGCTGCCGTGGCGTAATCGCCCATCAGAACCGGGTACGACGGTCCGCCGTCGAGGTCGTCGACCTCACGGATCTCCGGCTGACCGGACCACTCGCCCTCGCCGCCGAGCATCGCCCACACCTTCTGCGAGCTGTGCGGGAGGAACGGCGTCAGGAGCGTCTTGGCGTCGGAGATCAGCTGCAGCGCGACGTGCAGCACGGTGGCGCGACGGTCGGGGTCGTCCTTGAGCTTACAGGGGGCCTGGTCGCTGAGGTACTTGTTCGCCTCCCCCACCACCCGCATCGCCTCGTTGATGGCGGCCTTGACCTGGTTGCGTCCTAGGAAGTGGCCCACGGTCTCGAAGGCCTGTGATGACGCAAGGAGGGCGGCCTCGTCGTCGGGGGTCAGTGCGCCGGCCGGTGGGATCGCGCCGATGTTCTTGTGCACCAGCGACATCGTGCGGTTGACCAGGTTGCCCCACCCGGCCACCAGCTCGGTGTTGTTGCGGGTGACGAACTGCTCCCACGTGAAGTCGGTGTCGCTCGACTCCGGACCGGCGACCGCGAGGTAGTAGCGGATCGGGTCTGGCCCGTAGCGCTCGAGCACGTCACGGACGTAGATGACGACCGATCGCGACGAGCTGAACTTGCGGCCCTCCATGGTGAGGTACTCCGAGGACACCACCTCGGACGGGAGGTTCAACTCCCCATACGCACCAGCCGATCCAGCCGGCTTGCCCGCGGCTCCGAGCAGGATCGCCGGCCAGATGACCGAGTGGAAGACGACGTTGTCCTTGCCCATGAAGTAGTAGCCGTCCGCACCTCCGCCGTGCCAGAACTGCTCCCACGGCTTGCCGGTGCGGCGCGACCACTCGATCGACGCCGAGAGGTAGCCGATGACCGCGTCGAACCAGACGTAGAGCCGCTTGTCCGTGCGGTCCTGCCAGCCCTCGAGCGGGATCGGGACGCCCCAGTCGAGGTCGCGCGAGATCGCCCGCGGCCGCATCTCGTCGATGAGGTTGGCGCTGTACTTCAACACGTTCGGCCGCCAGTCGGTCCGTTCGCCGAGCCAGCTCTTCAGCAGGTCGGCGAAGGCTGGGAGCTCGAGGTAGAACTGCGCGGACTCCACGAAGTTCGGCGGCTCGCCGTCGATCGTCGAGCGCGGGTTGATCAGGTCCTGCGGGTCGAGCTGGCGACCGCAGTTGTCGCACTGGTCGCCGCGAGCGCTCTCGTAACCGCAGTTGGGGCAGGTGCCCTCGACGTAGCGGTCGGGCAGCCCACGCCCTGTGCGAGCGTCGATCGCGGACAGCTGCGACCGCTCGACGACGTACCCGTTCTTGTGAAGAGCGAGGAACAGCTCCTGCACCACGGCGTAGTGGTTGCGCGTCGTCGTGCGGGTGAACAGGTCGTAGGTGAGCCCGAGGCCCTGGAGGTCCTCGACGATGATCCTGTTGTAGCGGTCGGCGAGCTCCCGTGCCGTGACGCCCTCGCGGTCGGCCTGCACCTGGATCGGGGTGCCGTGCTCGTCGGTCCCGCTCACCATCAGGACGTCGTTGCCCACCATCCGCTGGTAGCGGCTGAAGATGTCGGAGGGCACGCCGAAGCCGGCGACGTGGCCGATGTGGCGAGGGCCGTTGGCGTAGGGCCAGGCGACCGCGGTGAGGATCGAGCGGGGCATGCAACCGAGACTAGTGACCCGGCCATCGCGAACCGATGAGTCCTCGCACTGTCGGACGTCATCGAGATCATGAGCAGGACAGCTGAGGAGATCGCATGACATGGGCAGTCGAGGCCGAGGGCCTCCGCAAGACGTATCCGGGCCGCACGGCTGACGTGGAGGCCGTCCGCGGCGTCGACCTGCACGTGCGGGCCGGCGAGGTGTTCGGCTTCCTCGGCCCGAACGGAGCCGGCAAGTCGACCACGGTGCGGATGCTGACGACGCTGCTCACCATCACCGCCGGGCGAGCCGCCATCGGCGGCGTCGACGTGGCGCGCGACCCGGACGGCGCCCGGCGAAAGATCGGCGTGGCCCTGCAGGAGGCCGGCCTCGACCCGCGGCAGACCGGGCGGGAGCTGCTGGCGTTGCAGGCCCGGCTGTACGGATGCAGTGCCGCTGAGGCGGACGTCGTGGCGCAGGCCCAGCTGGAGCTCGTCGACCTCGTGGAGGCAGGGGACCGCCGCATCAAGGGCTACTCCGGCGGGATGAAGCGGCGGCTCGACCTCGCCTCGGCACTCGTGCACGAGCCCGAGGTGCTGTTCCTCGACGAGCCCACCACCGGCCTCGACCCGGCGAGCCGCCTCACCATCTGGGAGGAGGTGCGGCGCATCAACGCCCGCGGCACGACGGTGTTCCTGACGACGCAGTACCTCGAGGAGGCCGACCAGCTCTGCGACCGGCTCGCCATCATCGACGGCGGGCTGATCGTGCTCGAGGGCACGCCCGCCGACCTCAAGGCTGAGCTGCGGCAGCGCAGGGGCCTGAGCGAGGACCCGTCGCTCGACGACGTGTTCCTCGATGCCACCGGACGCACCCGGACCCGGCTCGCCGGCGAGGTCGCTGAGGTGCCCGCATGAGAGACACCCTGCTGCTCAGCCGGCGCGCCGTCCGGGAGACCCTGCGCACGCCCGAGGCGCTGGCCCCGACGCTGTTCATCCCGCTGTTCTTCCTGGTCGTGAACGTGGGGCAGGCCGGCAAGATCTTCCCTGGCTCCACCACGCCGTTCCTCCACGGCCAGGGGTACGCCGGGTTCCAGCTGCCGAGCTCGTTGCTGCTCGCCGCCTCTTTCGGCAGCGCCGCGCTGTTCCTCGTCGAGGACATCGAGGGCGGGTACTTCGACAAGCTCCGGGCGGCGCCGATCTCCCGGACGGCACTCGTGCTGGGGAGGCTGCTGGCCGAGTCCGTGAAGGCCCTGGCCATCACCCTTGCCATGGTCGCCCTCTCGCTGCTGCTCGGGGTCCGGATCGCCACCGGGCTGGGCGGCCTGCTGCTCATCCTGCTGCTCAACGCCTCGTGGGCAGTCGTGTACGCCGGCTTCATGCAGTTGATCGCCTTGAAGACGCGAAGCGGCGCCGCCACCCAGTCGGGTGGCCTTGTCTTCTTCCCGCTGCTGTTCCTGACGCCGAGCTTCGTGCCGCGTCACATGCTGACCGGACCGATGGAGCTCGCTGCCTCCTGCAACCCGGTGACCTACATCATGGAGGCGCTCCGCACCCTGGTCCTCGGCCACGTCGACTGGGGCTCCGTCGGTTTGGGCTTCGCAGTGGTCGTGGGGCTGGGCGTCGTCATGCTGGCCCTGAACCTGAGGATGGTCCGCAGCTACGACTGAGCCACGACCGCTGCGTAGACCTCTCGCTTGGGAACGCCCAGCTCCCGGGCCACCCCGGCGATGGCTTCCTTGCGCGGCTCTCCGGACGCCTCCCGCACCGAGACTAGCCGGGCGAGCTCCTCCGGAGTGCTCTCGACGGCGACCGGCGCGGCCCCCTCGACGACCACCGTGACCTCACCGAGCACCTCGCCGCTGAAGCGGTCCGCCAGCTCGGGCAGCGTCCCGCGGGCGATCTCCTCGTGCGTCTTCGTCAGCTCCCGGCACACCACCGCCCGACGGCTCCCGAGGACGGCGGCCATGTCGGCGAGGCAGGCCCCCAGCCGGTGCGGCGCTTCGAAGAACACCGCCGTACGGCGCTCGGCGACCAGCTCCGACAGGCGCGCGCGTCGTTCGCCGGCCTTGCGAGGCAGGAAGCCCTCGAAGCAGAACCGGTCCGAGGGCAGCCCGCTGACGGCGAGCGCCGTCGTGACCGCCGAGGGGCCAGGCAGGCAGGTCACTGCAAGCCCTTCGGCGGCCGCTGCGGCCACCAGCCGGAAGCCGGGGTCCGACACCGAGGGCATGCCCGCGTCGGTGACCAGCAGCACCGTGTCCCCCGAACGCAGCGCCTCGACCAGCTGCGGTGTGCGCTCCTCCTCGTTTCCCTCGAAGTAGCTGACCAGCCGCCCCGTGTAGCTGACGCCGAGGTCGCGACAGAGCCGGGTCAGCCGGCGGGTGTCCTCCGCCGCGATGACCTGCGCGGACGCGAGGGCCTCAACAAGTCGTGGGCTCGCGTCCGTGGCGCGACCGATGGGGACACCGGCCAGGATCAAGGTCATGGGTGGGCATTCTCCCGTAGCGTGACCCGCATGACGGCGACCCTCGACCGGCCTGCTGCCGCGGAGCCCGACACCCCCAGCTGGCGCGACCGGCTCCAGCCGCTCGTGACGGGCTCCGGAGGATGGCCGGTCACGCTGGCCGTCACCGTTCTCGCCGGCCTGCTGCGCTTCCTGCGGGTCGACCAACCGGCCACCACGCTGACCGACAAGGGCGTGGCCGTAGGCCCTGGTCAGATGTTCGACGAGCTCTACTACGCCTGCGACGCGCAGTCCCTCGTCCGCTACGGCGTCGAGCACGCCTCCACCACGACGGATGGCCACTTCTGCCAGCTCCAGTCGGGGGCGCCCGCTTTCGTCGTACACCCGAGTCTCGGCAAGTGGCTCATCGGCCTGGGCGAGCAGCTGTTCGGGTTCAACTCGTTCGGGTGGCGGTTCGCCGCGGCGCTGTTCGGCACGCTGACCGTGCTGCTCGTCATCCGCATCGGCCGTCGCATGACCGGCTCGACGCTGCTCGGCGGGCTCGCGGGGCTCTTCCTGGCGCTCGACGGCCTGCATTTCGTGCAGAGCCGCATCGCCACCCTCGACGTCTTCCTGTGCTTCTTCGTCACGGCTGCCTTCGGCGCGCTGGTCATCGATCGCGACCAGATCCGAGCACGGCTGGCGGAGGCGACGGACGAGCAGCTCGCACGCGGCGGCCCGCTCGGGTTCCGACGGTGGCGGTTCGTCGCGGGGCTGATGCTCGGGCTCGCGCTCTCGACCAAGTGGAGTGCGCTCTGGCCGATGGTCGTACTGCTCGTGCCGAGCCTGTTCTGGGAGGCCGGGGCCCGCCGAGCCGCCGGGATCCGCGCGCCGTGGCGCACGACGCTGCGACTGACCACGGCGCCGTTCGTCGGGGTGTTCCTGGTCCTGCCGGTGGCCGTGTACGTCGGCTCCTGGACCGGGTGGTTCGTGAACAAGGGCGGCTGGGACCGCAACTGGGCGGCGGAGCACCCGCACACCAGCTTCCCGATGTTCCCGTCGGCACTGCGTTCGCTGTGGCACTACCACGCGGAGATCCTGCGCTTCCACGACACCTTGAGCGCGAAACACCCCTACCAGTCGCACCCGCTGTCCTGGCCGTTCCTGCAGCGGCCCGTCTCCTACTACTACCCGCCCGGTATCAAGGTCGGCGTCTACGGCTGCCAGACCTCGACCGGCTGCTCGCGGGAGGTGCTCGCGATCGGCACGCCGGCGCTGTGGTGGGCGATGCTGCCGCTGGCAATCGCGCTGATCTACCGGTGGGCCGCCAAGCGGGACTGGGCCGCCGCCTCGCTCCTGCTCCTGATGGCCGTCTCGATCCTGGCGTGGATCCCGAGCGACCAGAAGGACCGGACGATGTTCCTGTTCTACGCGCTGCCGTCGGTCCCGTTCCTCTGCCTGGGACTGGCGCTCATCGCGGGCTGGCTGATGGGTCCACCGGGCTCCACCCGGCGGCTCTGGGGGACCGGTGCGGTCGGGGTCTACACCTCGCTCGTGGTGCTCAACTTCTCGTGGCTCTACCCGGTGCTCGCCGCGGTCACGATCCCGTACCACGACTGGCACCAGCGGATGTGGTTCAGCAGCTGGATCTGAGCCGTGACCGTCAGCGGCCCGAGACGCGGTTGAGGCTCGCGGTGATGCCTTCCTGGTCCGCGCCCTCGCGCGGCGCGATGAACAGCCCCTCGGCTTCGACGAGCAGCGCGCCGTCGAGGCGCGCCGTGCCCTTCACCCAGCGCTTGCGGCCGTCGCTGCGGTCGACCCAGGCGCACAGGTCGATCCGCTGCTGCAGCGGCGTGGGTCTGCGGTAGGTCAGGGTCAACGTCCCGGTGAAGCCGGCGCGCAGCTGCGAGCGGCCGAGCAGCTCGTCGAAGACACCGGCCACGCAGCCGCCGTGGGCATGCCCAGGGGGACCTTCGTAGGCCGCGCCGAAGACGACGGTCCCGTCCGTACGACGGTCATCTGGCCCGTCCGCGACGCCGTCGACGAACCACATCTCGATAGGGGGCGCGAGCACGTTGCCGGTCCCCGACCAGGGGCTGTGCCGGAGGTGGTCGCCGGGCTTGAGGCCGGCCTCGCTGACCTCGACCGAGCCCGTCCGCGCCGGCAGCTCGTCGAGGCGGTCGGCGAAGTCGCGGGCTGTCGACGTGGCGGCCCGCAGCGCCTCGGCGGACGGCCGGACGAGGACGAGCCGGTTGACGATGCGACGCAGCTCGTTGGCCAGCTCCTGCTCGGCAGCGGCGACGTCAGGATCAACAGGGTTCACGAGCCGTGACGCTAGCGGCGCCGAGAGCGGTGGTGGAGCTGAGGGGATTCGAACCCCTGACCCCCTCGATGCGAACGAGGTGCGCTACCGGACTGCGCCACAGCCCCGCGGTGTGTTGCGGTGGATCAGGAGGCTACCAGTCACCTGCGGCGCGTCGGCGCTCGAGAATGTCGTCGAGCTCGGGCCCGTCCTCCAGGATCTCGAGCCCGACATCGTCGCCTTCGAGGGCCGCCGTCCACTCACCGGGCTTGGTGAGGTCGAGCACCCGTCGCTCGCGGCGAGGGGCCGCCGGCTTCGACACGTAGGTGGGTGGCGGGACCGGCACCGGGTCCCACGAGTCCGTCCCCGTCGCGGCGGCCGGCGAGGGCGTGTCCTCGTAGCGCGCGGCAGGCGCGGGCAGCGGAGCGGACAGTGGCGCAGGCCGCTGCGGCATCCGGTCGGGGATGCCCGCGATCCGCGAGACAGGGGCTCGGGCCGGAGCCGGTGCCGCGGCCGCCGTACGAGGTCGGGAGGCACGCCGCTGCGCGCGCAGGACCGCCTGCCGGCGGCAGTGCACCAGGAACGCGACCAGGAGCAGGTCGCAGACGACGTGGGCGTAGAGCCCCGCACGCAGGCCGGCCAGGGCGAGCCCGAGAGTCACCAGCGCGAGACCGGACACGACAGCCAGGGTGCGCGCTCTGCGCTGCGCCGGTGTCAGCTGTGCCGGGTCGGCCAGCACGTCTACGTGCTTCTCCTCCGGGATGCGGGCCGGCCGTTCGGAGCGGGTCTCCGAGACGACGAGCGAGGAGTAGGGGCGACGAGGCACGACGACGTCGCGGCTGCTGCGGCGCGACAGGACGCGCATCGCGTGGCTGAAGCGGTCGGCGGACTTGGCGTAGCTGGAGTTGTCATGGCTGCGCAGCGCCATCGGGACGAGCACGATGAGCCAGGCGATGACGATCGCGAAGAGGATCAGTCCGGAGCCCACGGCACTTGACGGTAGTGACCTCACCCAAAGATGCGTGGAGGTCACCCGGTGTGTCGGAGCCTGGACAGCAAGCCGTCAGTGACTTCCTCGACGGTCAGGGCGAAGCACAGGTGGTTCCGCCAGTCGCCGTCGATGAACAGGAAGCGTGGGTGCAGGCCCTCTTCACGGAAGCCCAGCTTGCGCATCACGCGCAGCGAAGGCTCGTTCTCCGGGCGGATGTTGGCCTCGATGCGATGCAGACCGACCACGCCGAAGCAGTGGTCAACGACCAGGGCAAGTGCGGTCGGGATCACACCGCGACCGGCGGCTGCCCGGTCCACCCAGTAGCCGACACTGGCCGATTGGAAAGCACCGCGCACCACGTTCGACACCGTGACCTGGCCCACGAGCGAGCCGTGCAGCAGCACCGCGAAGGGCAGGCTGCGGCCGGCTCGCGAGTCGCGGCGCATCCCCCGGAGCATCGCGGCAAAGGCGGCTGGGCTGTGCCGCTCCGACCACGTCGCCGGCGGCAGGCTGGGCTGCCGACCCTCCCAGGGCGCGAGCCACTCCTCGTTGCGGATCCGCGAGTCCGACCAGGCCTGCGCGTCGCGCAGCCGGAAGGGCCGGACCCCCACGTCGCCGGAGACGAGGGCAACAGGCCACCCCGGGCTCGGCACGGCTAGAGCCCGCGGCGCTCGAGCATCACGACCTGCACCGCGGTCCCGGTCGCGACGTGCTCGACGGGCTCGGGAACGATGGCCAGCGCGTTCGCCCGCGACAGCCCCGCGACGACGCTGGACGACGCGACGGGCGTCACGACGTAGGCCCCGTCCTTCACCTCCAGCCAGGCCCGCAGGAACGAGCGTCGACCCAGCGGCGAGCTCAGGTCGGTACCCGCCCGCGCCGAGACCAGCGGTCGCTGGAGGTGCGTGACCCCGAGCATCCTGCGCAGCGCGGGACGGACGAACGCCTCGAAGGACACCTGGGCGCCGATCGCATCCCCGGGCAGTCCGAAGACCGGAGTCGCATCCGGCCCGATCGTGCCGAAGCCGTGCATGGTGCCGGGCGCCATCGCGACGTCCTGGAACGCCACCTTTCCGAGCCGCGAGAGCACCTCGCGCACCGCGTCGTACGACGACGCGGAGATGCCCGCGCTCAGCACGAGCAGATCGGCCCGCACGAGCTGGTCCTCGAGGGTGTCCAGCAACGAGCGGTTGTCGTCCCGGACGATGCCGACGCGGTACGCGATGGCGCCGGCCTCCAGGCAGGCGGTGGTGAGCGCCAGGCTGTTGGCGTCCGGGTGCTGACCCGGGCCCACCGACGTACCGGGCTCGACGAGCTCGTTGCCGGTCGACAGCACGACGACGCGGGGGCGGGGACGGACGACCAGCCGGGCCCGGCCGACGGCGGCAGCGAGCCCGATCTGCGCGGATCCGAGGTGCGTGCCGGCCTGCAGGACGGTCTCCCCGACGGCGACATCGCTGCCCGCCATGGCGATCCCGAAGCCGGGCGAGACGATTCGGTCGATCCGCACATGCGCGAGACCGCGGTCCGTCCACGCGCTCGGCACCACGGCGTCCGAGCCTTGCGGCATGAGCGCACCCGCGCTGACCCGCACCGACAGCCCGGGCTGGACGCTCAACGCCGAGGAGGTACCCGCGAGGACGTCCCCGACCACCGGCAGCAGCACCGGCGCCTGGGCGACATCCACGGTCCTGATCGCGTAGCCGTCTACCGCCGCGACGTGGTACGGCGGGACAGCGGCCGTCGTGACGAGGTCCTCGGCCAGCACGCAGCCGTGGGCGTCGAGCAGCCCGACCTCGAGCGACGACAGCGGCTGCACCACGGACAGGATCTCGGCGAGGTGCTCGTCGACGGATCTCACGTCGGCGGCGTCGCGTCGGGTTGCCCGGGGAGCCATTCGCGCAGCCAGGCGAGCAGCTGCGGGCCGAGATCCTCGCGCTCACTGGCGAGCCGGACCACGGTCTTGAGGTAGTCGAGGCGGTCACCGGTGTCGTAGCGACGGCCGCGGAAGACGACCCCGTGCACCGGCTCCGTGGCGATCAGGGTCTGCAGCGCATCGGTGAGCTGGATCTCGCCGCCGCGTCCGGGGGCGGTCTCGCGCAGCACCGCGAAGACGGTGGGCGACAGCACGTAGCGGCCGATGATGGCGAGGTCACTGGGCGCCTCGTCGGCCGGGGGCTTCTCGACGAGAGCGTTGATCCTCACGACATCGCCCTCGCCGTCGCCGGAGACGGCGGCGCACCCGTAGAGAGAGATCTGGTCGTGCGGCACCTCCATCAGCGCCACGACCGAGCCGCCTTCGCGCTCCTGGACCTTGACCATCTGCTGCAGCAGCGGATCGCGAGGGTCGATCAGGTCGTCCCCCAGCAGCACCGCGAAGGGCTCGTTGCCGACGTGCTCGGCCGCCATCAGGAAGGCGTGCCCCAGGCCTCGGGGATCGCCCTGCCTGACGTAGTGCACGCCGGCGAGGTACGTCGACTGCTGGACGGCCGCGAGCTTCGCGGTGTCGCCCTTGGCCTCGAGCGCCAGCTCGAGCTCGATGACCCGGTCGAAGTGGTCCTCGAGAGCCCGCTTGCTCCGGCCGGTGATCATCAGCACGTCGTCGAGCCCGGCAGCGACGGCCTCCTCCACCACGAACTGGATGGCGGGGGTGTCGACGACCGGCAACATCTCCTTCGGCACCGCCTTGGTGGCCGGCAGGAAGCGCGTGCCCAGACCGGCAGCCGGGATCACGGCCTTGCGGATCGACATGCGCACAACCTATCGGGACGCTCAGGGAGCGATGCTGCTCTCGGACGCGATGCGCCAGGTGTCCCGGCCGGCGTGCTTGGCGTCGTAGAGGGCCTTGTCGGCCCGCGCCAGAAGCGCACTGGCGGACAGCGCGTGCGAGGGGAACACGGCTCCCCCGGCACTGACGGTGAGGTGGACCGGCGGGATCCCCGGCTCCCCGAACGGCCTGCGTCGGACGGCGACGCAGATCCGCTCGGCGAGCTGGGCGGCACCGTCGGCGTCGGTCTCGGGCAGCACGATGACGATCTCCTCACCGCCGTACCTGGCGACGGTGTCGACGTCGCGCACCTCGCCGCGGATCCGGCCCGCGAGCTCGACGAGGACGGCGTCACCGCGCTGGTGGCCGAAGCTGTCGTTGACGTCCTTGAAGTGGTCGAGGTCGAGCATCAGCAGCGCCAGCGGCCGGGAGAAGCGCGCAGCGCGCTCGATCTCCTTGGCGACCGTCATCGTGAAGTAGCGGTAGTTCCACAGGCCGGTCAGCCCGTCGGTGATCGACAGCCGCTGGGCCTCCTCGTGCAGCAGCACGTTGTCGACTGCCACGGTGGCCTGGCCGGCGAAGGTGCGGATCGTCGCGAGGTCGTTGTCGTCGAACTCGTGGGCGGAGAACAGGTCGAGCACGCCGATGACGGTGCCGCTGGACTTCAGCGGTACGGCGATGACGGCCGATCCCTCCAGTTCGCCGATCGAGCCGCCGTTGACGAAGCCCTTGACGGCATCGCCGGTCTGCGCGACCCGGCCGCTGATGCCCTCGCCCACCTGCACCCGCAGGTCGAGGGGGACGTCGTCGAGGCCCTTCGAGGCAGCCATCACCAGCTCGTCGCGCGACGGCGTGAGCAGCAGCACCATGCCCGATGTCGCGGTGGTCGAGGCGACGGCCGACTCGAGCACGACGTGCAGGATCCGGTCGAGGTCATGCGTGCCCGACAGCGTGTCACCCAGCCTCGCGAGGCCCGACTGCAGCTCGTCGCGGGACGCCTCGAGCTGACCCACGTAGGACCGCAGCTCGTCGGTCATGCGGTTGAACGCGGATGCGAGCCGGCCGACCTCGTCCTTGGAGGTGACCTCGATCTCGGTCGAGAGGTCGCCGCTTGCGATCCGTGCGGCCGCGTCCCCGAGCTGCTCGAGAGGGCGCGTCGTGGCGCGTGCCGACAGCACGGCGATGGCGACGGCCAGCGCGACGGCCAATGCCACGATGAGCGTGGCGTCCAGGAGCACGCCCGGGCCTTCGGCAGCGGGCAGCAGGACGATGACTCCGAACGGCTGCCCGGTGCTGGGCGGCGTGTAGCCGCTGATCCAGCCGTCCTGCGTCGACCGCGTCAAAGCCTTCCGAACAACGTCGGCAGGGAGGGCGCTTGAGCCCGCGACCACCGCGCCGACACCGTCGACGAGCGCCACCTCGCCCTCCGCCACGCCCGCTCGGACGTTGTCCAGGAGCGGGCCGGTCAACCGGTACGACGCGACGACCTGCCCTGCGAACCTGCCGTCCGGCGTCGTCAGCGGCAGGACGGCGGACAGGTAACCACCCTGGCGGCTGACCGTGGCGCAGTCCGACGCGACGGCGGGCAGCGAGCCTGCCGAGGCGACGACGCGCCCGCGCGCGTCCGTGACGCGGAGCCCCTCCGCGAGGCCCCTGTCCACCAGCGACCCGACCAGGTCACGCGCGCCCGCTGGGGGGCTGGCGGTGACCGCGCGACCTGCGGCCTCGGCGGTGGCCCTGCCTCGGTCGCAGTAGTCGCGCAGGATCTGGGCGACGAGGCGGCTGGACGAGATCGCGCCGTCACGCTGGCTCGACTGCACCTCGCGCGGCAGGGCGTGCGACACGATGAGCGCACCGACGACCAGGGGTACCACGACGACCAGCACGAAGGCGAGGGTGAG
>JBHEMB010000549.1:0-2618 GCA_046262855.1 Mycobacteriales bacterium
CTCCACCATGCACACCAGACCCGGTCGCGACCACGACGCGCGCCGCCCCTGTGCGCGCTGCTGCTCGAGGAACTCATCGACCCCCTCGACGCTCAAGTCCGCGGCCATCGTCCCCCTCGCCGCCAGCCAAACGCTCAACCGCCCGACTTGGCGCAACTCATTGACCGCGCTGAGCGCCGTGTAACCACGCCCCCTCAGCTCGGTCCGATACGCGTCCGCGTACGGCGCCAGCGGCCCCGTCATCAACACCCTGCTCACCCTGCTGCCCGGTCTGGCCACGCTGTCTCCTTCCTCTGGATCAAGGAAAGAGACGGTGGCAGGAACCGGTCGCGTTATGCCGACAACACGACCCCCATCAGGCCGTCAGATCAGGCGGCGCCCGTCATGGTCGGCATAACGCGGAGGTCGGCATAATCGGCGTTGTGCCGATATCGGCACAACCATGATCTCAGGCACGCCTTCGCCGTCCGCACGCTGCTCGGCTGGTATCGCGACGGCCTCGACGTCCAGGCGCTCCTGCCGTTGCTGTCGACCTACATGGGCCACATCCAGCCCGCCAGCACGTACTGGTACCTGTCCGCCTCGCCGGAGCTCCTGGCCCTGGCCGCTCAGCGTCTCGACCATGCCGTTGGGGTGAGGCCATGAGCGCGCTCGCCCCGACCCTGGAGGCGTTCTTCACCGAGCGCCTGATGCGTCAGCGGCAGGCGAGCAGGCACACCATCGCCGCCTACCGCGACACGTTCCGCCTCCTGCTGACCTTCGCCCAAGCGCGCACCGACACAGCCCCCTCACGGTTGGAGTTCGATGACCTCGACGCGCCGCTCATCGGCGCGTTCTTGGACCACCTCGAGCACGCTCGTGGAAACAGCCCTCAAACCCGCAACGCCCGCTTGGCGGCCATCCACTCGCTGTTCCGGTTCGCGACCCTCCGCCACCCCGAGCACGCCGCCCTTATCGCCCGCGTGCTCGCCATCCCGCCGAAACGCTTCGACCGAGCCGACGTCTCGTTCCTCGACCGCAGAGAGACCGAGGCCCTGCTCGCCGCCCCCGACCGCAGCCATTGGATGGGCCGGCGCGACCATGCGCTGCTCACCATCGCCGTCCAGACAGGACTGCGGGTGTCCGAGCTGTCCGGGCTGTGCTGCGGGGACATACAGCTCGGAACGGGGGCCAACGCGCGGTGCTACGGCAAAGGGAGACGTCAGCGCTGCACACCACTGACGCCCACCACCGCGAAGGTCCTCCGCGCCTGGACGCACGAACGCTCCGGCCAACCAGGCGACCCGCTCTTCCCGACCGGCAAGGGTGGAGCGCTCAGCCGTGACGCCATCGCCCTACTCGTGGCCAAGCACGCCGCGACTGCCGCCAAGAACTGTCCCTCACTGCCCGCCAAGGCCGTGTCGCCCCACACCCTGCGCCACACATGCGCCATGAACCTGCTCCACGAAGGGGTGGATGTTGCAACCATTGCCCTCCTGCTCGGCCACGCCAACCTCCGCAGCGTCGAGAGCTACATCCACGCCGACAACACGCTGAAGGAGCGAGCCCTCGCCCGCACCCGCCCACCGGGAACGCGTCCGGGGCGCTACCGGCCGCCAGACCGAATGATCCAGTTCCTCGAATCGTTGTAGCGCGATTATGCCGAGGAGGTCCCGTCGTGTGCCGCGTCGCGCAAGCGGTTCAGTGCCCGACTCGGCATAACGGCCGCCTCGGCATAATTGCCGTTATGCGGATGTCCGCATAACGGCAAGTCCCGGCACGTGCCGCTCCACACGAGCACGTGCGAGGCGCTGCAGTCCTACCTCCGGCGCCGCGACCAGCTCTTCCCCGAACCGAGGTCGCCGGCGCTGTTCCTCTCGACCACGGGCACGCGCCTGCGCACCGGGAACCTCGGGATCGTGTTCGGCGAGCTGGTCGTCCGCGCCGGTCTCCCGGCCCGGGTCCGAAGGCAAGGGCCCCGTCTCGCCGATCTGCGCCACAGCTTCGCCGTCCAGACCTTGCTCGACTGGCACCTCGCCGACCTCGAAGTCCAACCACAACTGCCGGTGCTGTCGACCTATCTCGGCCACGCCAGTCCGGCGTCCACGTACTGGTATCTGTCCGCATCGCCGGCGCTGCTGTCGGCTGCGGCCCGGCGTCTGCACGCCCGGGAGGTGGCACGGTGACCAACCTCGCCCCCACCCTGGAAGCGTTCTTCACCCAGCGGCTCGTTGCCCAGCGGCGGGCCAGCCCCAACACCATCGCCGCCTATCGCGACGCCTTTCGGCTCCTGCTCGGGTTCGTGCAGGAGCGGACCGGGACGCGCCCGGAGAGGCTGAGCCTGGAGGACCTCGATGCCCCCCTCATCGGCGCCTTCCTGGACCACCTCGAAAGTTCCCGCGGGGTTGGCGTCACCACCCGCAACTCCCGCCTGGCGGCGATGCACTCTTTCTTTCGCTACGCGGCGCTGCGCCATCCCGAACACGCCGGCCTCATCCAGCGTGTACTCGCCATCCCGGCCAAGCGGACCGGCCGAGGGTCCGTCGCCTACCTCACGGGCGTCGAGATCGACGCCCTCCTGGGGGCCCCGGACCGGCGCACCCGCATAGGGCGACGGGACCACGCGTTGCTGCTGTTGG
>JBHEMB010000550.1:0-3521 GCA_046262855.1 Mycobacteriales bacterium
AACAGGCCCATCACGCCTTCGACGACGGCGATGTCGCAACCCCGTGCGCCGTGCAGCAGCAAGGGCGCGACGAGCGCTTCGCCGACCATCACGGGATCCAGGTTGCGACCGGGACGGCCGGCCGCGAGTCCGTGGTACCCCGGGTCGATGTAGTCCGGGCCGACCTTGTGCGGGCTGACCTCCAGCCCGCGCCGCCGCAGCGCTGCCATGAGGCCGGTGGCCACGGTGGTCTTGCCAGCACCTGAACCCGGTGCGGCGATGACCACTCTCGGGATGCTCACCACTCGATGCCTCGCTGCCCCTTCTGGCCCGCGTCCATCGGGTGCTTCACCTTGGTGGTCTCGAGGACGAGGTCGGCGATCTCGACCAGCCGCGGATGAGCGTCTCGCCCGGTGATGACGACGTGCTGCGTCCCGGGGCGGTTCTGCAGGGCGGCGACGACATCGTCGATGTCGAGCCAGCCCCACTTCAGCAGGTAGGTGAACTCGTCCAGCACCAGGAACCGGTAGGTCTCTGCCGCGAGGTCGCGCTTGATCTGCTCCCAGCCCTCCCGGGCGTTCGCGGCGTGGTCCTCGTCCGACCCGTGCTTGCGGGTCCACGACCAGCCCTCGCCCATCTTGTGCCAGGTGACCGGGCCGCCCTCGCCGGAGGCGCCGAGCACCTTCAGCGCGTTCTCCTCGCCGACCTTCCACTTGGCGCTCTTGACGAACTGGAAGACACCGACGGACCAGCCCTGGTTCCAGGCGCGCAGCGCCATGCCGAACGCCGCGGTCGACTTGCCCTTCATCTCGCCGGTGTGCACGACCAGCAGCGGCCGGTTGCGCCGCTGCCGCGTCGTGAGCCCGTCCTCCGGTACGACGGCAGGAACCCCTTGGGGCATCTCAGGCCGCCTTGACCACGCGCGTGAGACCGTCGGAGGACAACTCCTCGAGCCGGTACGTGCGCGCGTCCAGGTGTGCTCCGAGCTGCAGGGCGAGGCCGAGGCGGACGCGGCCGCTCTCGCAGTCGACGACGACGGTCGCAGCGGCGAGCCGCTTGAGGAGCGCCGCGGCGAGCTCCGGTGCCGGACCGCTGGTGTGCCGCCCGTCCGTGACGATGACGACGAGGGCGCGGCGGCTGGGATCGCGCACCTGCTCCACCCTCAGCAGCTCGGCGGCACTGAGAAGCCCTGCTGTCAAAGGGGTTCGGCCGCCGGTGGGGAGCTCGGTGAGGCGACGGACTGCCGCGTCGACCGAGGACGTGGGTGGGAGCAGCACCTCGGCGGTGTCACGGCGGAAGCTGACGAGGGCGACCTTGTCCCGGCGCTGGTAGGCGTCGGTCAGCAGGCTCAGGATGGCCCCCTTGACGGCCGTCATCCGTTGCCGGGCCGCCATGGAACCGCTGGCGTCGACGACGAACAGCACCAGGTTTCCCTCCCGCCCCTCACGCACGGCTTCGCGCAGGTCACCAGCGTGCACGACCAGGTCGCGCGTCCGGCCGCGCTGCTGCTGGTGCGGTGCGGCGGCGCGCAGGGTGGCGGTCAGGTGGAGCGAGTGCAGCGGCGCTCTCGGCGTACGGGCGGCTGTGACCCGGCCGCTGCCGCCCTCGGTGCGTGACCGGCGTCCCGCGGCACCCTGCCGTCGGTTCACTCCCGGCACGCGCAGCGCCACGGGGGTGAACGCCTCCCCCACCCCCTGCGTCATACCTTCCGCGCCTGACCCCGGGGCGGGTTCCGATGACGCAGCGCCGCCGCCTGCCCCTTGCGTCATCGCCTCTGCCCCTTCGTCCCCGCCCGGGAGGTATGACGCAAGGGGTCGAGCGGCGGGGTCGTCGTCCGGAGGCTCGGGCGGCGGCTCGACGGATGACAGCACGTCGTCGAGCTGCTGCTCGTCGAGCCCGGGTGCGTCGAAGGGGTTGCGCCGGCGGCGGTGCGGGAGCGCGAGGCGGGCCGCGATGCGGACGTCGTCGGTGGTCACCTCGTCGCGATCGGCCCAGGCGGCTAGAGCGACCGCGGCCTTCGCGGTGACCAGGTCGGCGCGCAGGCCGTCCACGTCGAAGGCCGCGCACACGGTCGTGATCTCGCGCAGGGCGTGGTCCCCGAGGGTCACGTGCGGGAGCCGGTCACGGGCGGCGGCGATGTGGTGGGCCAGGTCGACGTCGGCGTCGGCCCACTGCGCGGCGAAGCCCGCCGGATCCGCCTCGTAGGCCAGCCGCCGGCGCACGACCTCCGCCCGCTCCGAGGGGTCGCGGGTGGCCGCCACCTCCACGGTGAGGCCGAAGCGGTCGAGCAGCTGCGGGCGAAGCTCGCCCTCCTCCGGGTTCATCGTGCCGACGAGCAGGAAGCGCGCGGCGTGCTGGACCGAGACGCCCTCCCGCTCGACGTAGGAGGTGCCGAGAGCGGCGGCGTCGAGCAGCAGGTCCACGAGGTGGTCGTGCAGCAGGTTCACCTCGTCGACGTAGAGCACGCCGCGGTGGGCCGCTGCGAGCAGCCCCGGCTCGTACGCCGACTCGCCCTTCGTCAGCGCCCGCTCCAGGTCGAGGGAGCCGACCAGCCGGTCCTCCGACGCGCCGACCGGCAGCTCGACCAGCCGGGCCGGGCGGGTGACGAGCGGCCCGTGCTCGTCGATGCAGGTGTCACCGGGGCCGCACGAGAAGCGGCAGCCCTCCGGTGCCTCGATCGGCGGCAGCAGCGCGGCGAGCGCCCGCACGATGGTGGACTTCGCGGTGCCCTTCTCGCCGCGGACGAGGACGCCGCCGACCGCAGGGGACACGGCGTTCACGATGAGGGCGAGCCGCAGGTCCTCGAGACCGACGACGGCGCTGAAGGGGTACACCCGACGCTGCCTTCCTGGGATCCGCGTCCCGGGTAGAGCCACCGACGGGTGGAGTGTCTGGCTCACCCCTTGGGAGGGCTCACAGTGGCGGGACCGCGCCGGCTCGTCCGGCTTCCTCCCTGACCGTCGCTTGCAGGCCGAAGCCTAGAGCACCACCGTGCGGTGGCCGTTGCGCAGCACCCGATGCTCCAGGTGCCAGCGCACAGCTCGGGCGAGGCACACCGTCTCGAGGTCGGCACCGATCTGCGCGAGCTGCTCCGGCGTGTGCGCATGCGTGACCCGCGCCACCTCCTGCTCGATGATCGGGCCCTCGTCGAGCTCGGCCGTCACGTAGTGCGCCGTGGCCCCGATCAGCTTCACCCCGCGCTCGTGCGCCTGGTGATAGGGACGGGCGCCCTTGAAGCTCGGCAGGAACGAGTGGTGGATGTTGATGGTGTCCGGCAGCCGGTCGACGAGGGAGTCGCTCAGGATCTGCATGTAGCGCGCCAGCACGACCAGGTCCACCCCCTCGGCGAGCTCCGCGATGGTGTCCTCGTCCACCCGCCGGAACGGGATCCCGTAGCCCTCCACCAGGTCCCGGAAGTCCTCGTGGTTCGACCCCACGGCCACGATCTGGGCCGGCAGCGCCCCCGTGCGGTGCCGGTACAGCAGGTCGTGCAGGCAGTGCCCCTGCTTGCTCACGAGGACGAGCACGCTCTGCCGCTCGTC
>JBHEMB010000551.1:0-2679 GCA_046262855.1 Mycobacteriales bacterium
CGCTGCACCCTCTTGGCCTCCGCGGTCACGCGCGAGACCTCGAGCAGTCTCTCGACCGGGTCGTCGATCGCCGTACCCAGCGTCGTGAACATGTTGGAGACCGCGTTGCCACCCAGCCGAGGTCCCGCGCCCGCCTCGTCGGTGGACACCGGGACCCCGGCGATCAAGGACGCTGCCGGGTGCTCGTCGTGCTCATCCATCCAGCTCCGGAGCGCTCCGCCGACCGCGGCCAGCACGACGTCGTTGAGCGTCACGCCGTGCGCCTTCTTCACCCGCTTGAAGTCGTCGATCGGCAAGGACACCGTGGCGAAGGCGCGCCGCGCGGTGATGACGCCGTTGAAGCTCGTGCGTGGGGTGCTCAGCACCGGCACCGGCGTGCGAACGTCCGAGCTGCGCTTGTGACGGACCAGCGCGAGGATGCTGCGCACCGTCCGGAGGAGGAGGCCGGGCACCAGGGCGAGCTGCTTGATGGCGTCGACCACAGCCACCTTGGCGACGTCCGCCGGCTCCGGTGTCGGCTCCGGCGTCCAGCCCCGGTCCGGTGCAGGCAGCCTGGAGTCGGGCGAGAGGTCCGTGATGTTCGCGAGCAGTGCGTTGGCCGCGACCCCGTCGGCCAGGGCGTGATGCATCTTGGCCACGACCGCGACCTGGCCGTCGGCGAGGCCCTCGCAGACGTGCAGCTCCCAGAGCGGGATCGAGCGGTCGAGCGGAGTGCTCGCGATCCGGCCGATCAGCTCCTCGAGCTGCGCCATCCCACCGGGCGCCGGGACCCGGTCGAGCAGTACGTGCCGGTCGGGATCGATCTCCCGGTCCTCGACCCAGAGCGGGTGGTGGAGCTGGAAGGGCACCTGCAGCACCCGGCGTCGAAAGGGCGGCAGCAGGTGCAGCCGGGCCATGATCTCGTCCTTGATCATGGCGAAGGAGTAGCCGCCGGGGACCTCGCTGACGTCGATGATCGACACCTTGAGGGTGTGCATGTGCAGCGTGGGCGTCTCCATGTAGAGGAAGCCCGCGTCGACCCCCCGCATGCGCTCCACCGCGGTGAGTGTTCCGCGCGCGTCACCGGCAGGGCAAGATGCCCGGGTGACCGAACTCGATGCCGACCGGGTGGCGAAGCTCGTCGCCTTCGCCGACGGCGAGGTCGCCGCCGGCCGACTCCCCGCCTGCCAGCTGGCGCTGGCCGTGGACGGCGAGGTGGTCGTGCGACACACGGCCGGGGTGCCGGAGCACACCCGGTTCACCACCTTTTCGGTCACCAAGGCGCTGACGGCCGCGGTTGCCTGGCTCTACCTGGCCGCGGAGACCACGGTCGTGGACCTGATCCCGGAGTTCGCCGGTGAGGGCAAGGAGCACGTCACCGTCGAGCACCTGCTCACCCACACGGCCGGCTTCCCCCGGGCTCCGCTGACGACGGAGGAAGCCGCGGACCCCGTCGCTCGCCGGGCCCGCTTCGCGACCTGGCGACTCGACTGGGAGCCGGGCACCCGGATGGAGTACCACGCGACCTCGGCTCACTGGGTGGTCGCGACGATGGTCGAGGTAGCCGCCGGCCGCGACTTCCGGGACGTCGTACGGGAGCGTGTCCTCGACCCGCTGGGGCTGACCTCGCTGCGGCTCGGAGAGGACGTCCCAGCCCTCGACGTCGTGCACCTCGGCTCTCCGTCGGAGACACCGGATCCGCTGGCTGCGGACCCGGCCTGGCTGCTGCGCTTCAACGAGCCCTTCGTACGGCGGGTCGGGAACCCCGGAGCGGGGGCGGTCTCCACCGCCGAGGACGTGGCGCTGCTCTACCAGCACCTGCTGCACGACCCGAAGGGGCTGTGGGATCCGACTGTCCTGGCCGACGGCACGGCGCACGTGCGGACGACGCTGCCGGACCCCTGGACCGGAGTGCCCGCGAACCGGACCCTCGGGTTGACGGTGGCCGGCGGGGACGGCCAGGCCCCGCTGCGCCAGTTCGGTCGGGCGACCGGCCCGCGAGCCTTCGGGGCCAACGGCCTCGGCGGCCAGGTCGGCTGGGCCGACCCGGACTCCGGACTGTCGTTCTGCTTCCTCACCAACGGTCTCGACCGCGACCAGGTAGCGGCGTTCCTCCGCTCCGACCGCGTGTCCACTCTCGCCGCCCGCTGCGTCCCAGGAGCTGATGCGTGAGCTACAACCTTGCCGAGCTGTTCGAGGCCGTCGCGGTCGCTGATCCCGGCCGCGAGATCCTCGTCGTGGGGGACCGGCGCCTCACCTACGCCGAGCTCGAGGAGCGGGCCAACCGTCTCGCGCACGTCCTTCGCGCCGCCGGCATCGGGCCCGGTGACACGGTGGGGCTCCAGCTCGCGAACGGCAGCGAGTACATCGAGGCCATGCTGGCCGCGTTCAAGCTGCGGGCCGTTCCGGTCAACATCAACTACCGCTACGTGGAGCGGGAGCTCCGCTACCTGTACGACGACGCCGAGCTGTCGGCGCTGGTGGTGCACCGCTCGTTCGCACCGCGTGCTGCGCCGGTCCTCACCGAACACCCGATGAAGCTGGTGCTCGACGTCGACGACGGCAGTGACGAGCAGCCTGTCCCGGGATCAATCCCTTACGAGGCAGCGCTTTCCGAGGCCACCGCGACGCGGCCGGAGACCGAGGGTCGCTCGAGCGACGACCTGTACCTGATCTACACCGGTGGCACGACCGGCATGC
>JBHEMB010000552.1:0-4199 GCA_046262855.1 Mycobacteriales bacterium
CAAGCGCGGGTTGTGATCGACGACCACCAGGATCTCGGCAGGACGACTGCTCTGATCGAGCACCGAGGTGACGGCGGCCTCGACCTGCTCCAGCCGATCCTCGGTGTAGGCGCAGATGACGACGGCGACGTCGATGGTCTCGCTCATGACGACCACGCCGAGACGTCGTCGAAGACGGCCGTGTACGTGCGCGGCGACCAGTCGCTGCCCACCTGGATGGTTGCGGCGCGGCCCGGCAGCGTCGCCGTGGTGTTCCGGTAGATCAGGGTGCCGTTGAGCCAGACCTCGAGGACGCCGGCGCCCGCCCCGCCCGGCACGGCGCGCGCCACGAGATCTGAGAACCCGCCGCCGGCAGGCAGGAAGGCATCGGTCTGGAAGTTGGTCCCGGCGTAGTCGATGTAGACCCGCCCGCTCACGCTGCGGCGCAGGACCGAGACCACCCTCGCCCCGCTGCTGTCGAGCAGCCGGAACACAGGGGTGTTCTCCGCCGCGCCCTCGGAGGTGACGCGCACGAACGTCTCGGCCGAGAGCCCGGGAGGCGGCGACGGAATCGTCGTCCGCGCGTAGCCCGCCGAGCCCGACGTCCCGTCGGCGGCGAAGCGAGCGCCATAGCCAGATCGGCCGATGCCGGGCTCCACCTCCGCCACGCCGGCGCCGGTGACGACGCGCGTCCACTTCCGGAAGTCACCCGTCTCGAAGCCGTCGCTGAACAGCGTGCCGCTCGGAGCCGTGGTGGTGGTCGTGGCCTGGGTCGTGGTGGTCGTGGGCTGCGTCGTGGTTGTCGACGAGCCGCTCAGGTCGAGGTCGTTGAAGAGGTAGCGGCGCGTGCTGTCATCGCCCGCCATGACGACCAGCCCGCTGGCCCGCCCTACGACCTGCTTGGACGAGGTGGGGTTGTTGATCTTGGGGTCCGTGTCGCTCTGGATGAACGGGGTGCCGCGACCGGGTGGGAACCGGATGTCGTCCAGCGGCGCCGACTTCATGTAGATCGACCCGCCGCTGCAGCATGGGGAGGCCGCGAACATGTAAACCCGGCGATCGTCGGCGTCGACCTGCACGATGGCGCGCGTGTGGTTGTCGGCGACAGTCCCGAAGACGGCACTCGTCCACGTGCCATCGGCGCGCAGCACCAAGAGGTTGATCAGCGGGTCGGTGGGGTGGTTCAAGGAGGTCTTGACCGCGGCGAACACCCGACCGGAGGGATCGGCCTGCAGGGACTTGAGGTTCATGTGGTCGTCGGCGCCTTCTGGCTCGCGGTACGCGGCCACTGCGGTCCAGACGTCGTCGGCGTCACCATCGCGGTGCGTCGCGAAGTACATGACCATCTCGTTCTGGTTGCTCCACATGAGCCCGAGCTTGTCGCCGTCGTAGGCGACGACGGCCGAGATCTCGTCGGTGCCGATGTTGGCGGCGCTGGCGAACGGCAGCACCGCCGGAGCGGTCCACGTCCCATCGCTGGTGGTCGAGTGCAGGAACCAGACGCGGTTGGACTTCGTGTAGGTCGCCCACAGCAGCCCGCTCGAGTCCTTGTCGACGACGATGGCCTTGACGCCACCGGTGGTCAGGTTGACCGGATAGCCGCTGCTCACGGCGTAGGTCTTGGACGAGGACGAGTAGGCGAAGCGCATGAGCCGGGCCCGCTGGCTGGACACGTCGCTCGGCCCGGCCGTGGCGACATAGAGGTGGGTCCCGTCCCAGAGGGTGTCCATGTAGGACGACGCCCGCTCGTCGATGAGCGTGCCCGTAGTCGCCCAGGTGTGGGCGCTGCGGCTGTACCGGAAGATCTCGAAGTGCTTGCTGGTGGTGTTGAACAGGCTGCCCCACCAGATGCCGTCGTTGAACCACAGCTTGCTCTGGGGCTTCTGACCCGTCGGCGCCGTGGCGCCCACGTAGGACAGGCCGCGGAAGCCCACGGTGGCCGCGCTGGCAGAGTCCGGGAGGGCGAAGTGGAGAACGGTGGACACCAGCAGCACGGCCGCGGCGAGCAAAGCCCGGAGCCGACGGTTCATCCGTTCAGGCCTCCGAGACGCTGAGGTCGATCGAGCGACGGGCACGATCGGTCAGGTCGATCTGAGGTCCGGGCGCCGCTGGACGGCGCTGGAAGCGCGAGCTCAGAACCGTGCGCAGCACGCGCAGTCCGTCACGCACAGGGCTGAGGTTCGACTGCCCGTTCAGGCGGTCGAACTCCATGCTCGGGATCTCGGCGACGCGCAGTCCCGTAGCGATCGATCTCAGCACGATCTCGGTCTCGATCTCGAAGCCGTCGGCCTGCAGGTCCAAGCGGTCGAGGGCGTCGCGCCGGAAGGCGAAGTAGCCATAGCAGAGCTCGCTGAAGCGCGAGCCGAACATTCCGTTGACGAGGCGCAGCAGGCAGCGATTGCCGATTCCCCGCACCCACGTGAGGTCGGTGGAGCCGCCCCCTGCCGCGAAGCGCGAGCCCTTGACCACGTCGTGGCCCAGCTCGACGGCGGCGACGAAGAGGTCGATCTCGCGGGGATCCATGCTGCCGTCGGCATCGATCATCACGACCACGTCTCCGGTGGCGGCCTCGAAGCCGGCGCGCAGCGCTGCACCCTTGCCGGGCCGGGGCTCGTCGATCACCACCAGGTCAGGTCGGAGGCGCCGCGAGACCGCCACCGTCCGATCCGTGGACTGGCCGTCGACGAGGATGACCTCGTCCACGCAGTCGGGCAGCCGCTCGAGGACCCACCCGATGTTCTGGTCTTCGTTGCGAGCCGGGATGACGACCGACACCGTTGAGGTCGACGTCCGCCGTTGCCGTACCTCAGCCAACGCCACAGTGCACCCTCGATCCAACTCAGGCCGCGCTCGTACCGGCGCGGCACGCCGCCGTGCTTCACCCCCGCTCGTCCTGCTCCGCCGCGCGGTCCGTGAAGTGTTCCCTCGAACATGCCCAGGGTTCGCCGTCCGTAACCTCCCGCTCACGAGGAATGCGGAGAGGACGGCGAGAGAGCACTCCTGGAGAGGACGAGCCGCGCCAGCTGGCGCGCTTAGCCGTCGTCGGCGCGGCTGGCGGCTTCGGCCTTGGCCAGGAAATCCGTGAGCGCCTGCCGGTAGCGCTCGGGCTCCTCGAAGTGGCTGAGGTGCGAGCTCTCCTCCAGCAGCACCCACTCGGAGTCGGGGATGCCGTCGCGCATGATCTCCTGCTGCTTGGGTGTGGCCTCGTCGTAGCGGCCCGAGATGAGCAGGGTCGCGACGTCGATCTCGCCGAGGCGGTCGGTGACGTCCCAGTCCTTGAGGGTGCCGGTGGCGAAGAACTCGCTGGGCCCCCACATGGTCTCGTACACCTGGTGGTTCATGGCCGCGAAGGCGGCGAGAGCCTCGAGGGGAAACGGCTTGATGCGGCACACGTGGCGGGTGCTGTACCCCATGCCCGCCACTTCGTAGGCGGCCCTGCGCAAGAAGGGGACGGCCGAGGCCCGCGCCGCGAGCGCCTGGACGGCGGGCTTGATCGCCAGGGCAGTGAGAGGACGCAGGAGCTTGGCCATGCGGTCGATCTGCTTCTCGGTCATGCCGCTCTTGACCTTGGCCCCGGGCCTCGGCGCCACCGACTTGGGTTCGAGGTTGTCCTCGAAGCGCCGCATCGCTGTCTGGATCGCAGCCGGCAGATCGGCCCGAAGGCGCCGAGCCTCTTCGCACCACAGCGGCGCGCTCGACGTCGAGTTGGCCAGCGTCAAGCTGACCACGCCTTGGGGCTTGGTGAGCAGGTACTCGAGGGCGAGGATGCCGCCCCACGACTGGCCCAGCAGATGGACCCGCTCGAGGCCCAGCTGGTCGCGCACGGCCGCCAGCTCCGCAGTGAAGGTCTCGATGCGCCACAATGCCGGATCGGTCGGCCGGTCGGACCGCCCACACCCCACCTGGTCGTAGCGGATCACGGGCCTGCGGGCAGGCCCTGCGGCCAGGTCGTGGAGCGGCTCGAGGTACGCCGACGGGGTCCCCGGTCCGCCGTGGAGCAGGAGGAGCGGGATGGCGCCGCCCTCGAGGTCGCCACTCACGTGGTACCAGGTCTTGTAGTCGCGGAAGGCGACGTAACCCTCCCGCGCCGCGGTTGTCGTTGTCATAGTCATTGTCTGCTCCTGTTCGCGGAACGTGGGGTCAGCGGGCTCGTTGATCGGCCAGCTTCGTCAGCTCATGGCGACTGGAGACGCCGAGCTTGGCGAAGATGTGGGCGAGGT
>JBHEMB010000553.1:0-4551 GCA_046262855.1 Mycobacteriales bacterium
GCAAGAAGGAGATGATCATCACCTCCTCCGGCAAGAACATCGCTCCCTCGAACATCGAGAACCTGTTGAAGGAGAGCCCGCTCGTCGGTCACGCGTACGCCGCCGGCGACGGCAGGTCCTACGTCGTCGCGCTGCTGACCCTCGACCCGGACGTCGCGCCGGTCGTGGCCGCCCAGGCGGGCCTCGAGGGACTGTCCCTTGCCGAGCTGGCGGAGCACCCGACCATCCGTGGGATGCTCGACACGGCGGTAGCTTCGGCCAACGAGCGGCTGTCGCGGCCAGAGCAGGTCAAGCGCTTCGAGGTCCTGCCGAACGAGTGGACTGCGGAGAGCGAGGAGCTCACCCCGACGCTGAAGCTGAAGCGGCGTGTGGTGAGCAGCAAGTACGCCGACGTGCTGGATCGCCTCTACGGCTGAGCCTCAGAAGGGCAGGACGCGACCGCTCGGCGTGCGGGTGTCGATGTCGACGGGGAGCTGCGGCCGGTGCGGCTTGGCGGTCTGCACTCGCTTCACAGCTGCCCCCCTCGCGTCGAAGCTCGTACCCCAGGTATCGGCATCGTCGCGGGGATTGATAAGGGCCGCTGTCAAGGTGGCGACACAAAGCGCCCAAAACGGCACAAGCCCCCCGCACCGAGGTGCGAGGGGCTTGTGCGGACGCGTTCAGCCCTCGAGCCGGAAGCCCACCTTCAGCCCGACCTGGAACGTGATCGTCCCGTCGGAGCCGACCGCACCTCGGGTCTCGACGACTTCGAACCACTCCACGTTGCGGACGGTCTGGCTGACCCGGGCGACGCCGTTCTTGATCGCCTGCGCCACCGACTGCTGCGACGTCCCGACGACCTCGGTGACCCGGTAGATGTGGTCGCTCATCCGGCAGGCCTCCTGCCGATCTTGCTCCCCAACCAGGTGAGCGGGTCGTACTTCCGGTCGACGACGCGCTCCTTGAGCGGGATGAGGGCGTTGTCGGTGATGTGGATGCCCTCCGGGCAGACCTCGCTGCAGCACTTCGTGATGTTGCAGTAGCCGAGACCGGCCTCTTCGCGGGCGAAGTCCTTGCGGTCCACGGTGTCGAGCGGGTGCATGTCGAGCTCCGCGATGCGCATCAGGAAGCGCGGCCCGGCGAAGTGCTCCTTGTTGTCCTCGTGGTCACGGACCACGTGGCACACGTTGTTGCAGAGGAAGCACTCGATGCACTTGCGGAACTCCTGCGACCGCTCCACGTCGATCTGCTGCATCCGGTACGACCCGTCCGCCTCGCGCGGCTTCGGAGTGAAGTGCGGGATGGACGCGGCCTTCTCGTAGTTGAACGACACGTCCGTGACCAGGTCCCGGATCACCGGGAAGGTGCGCATGGGCGTGACCGTCACGACCTCGTCCTCGGCGAAGTCGCCCATCCGCGTCAGGCACATCAGCCGCGGCTTGCCGTTGATCTCCGCGGAGCACGAGCCGCACTTGCCGGCCTTGCAGTTCCAGCGGACCGCGAGGTCGCCGGCCTGCGTCGCCTGCAGCCGGTGGATGATGTCGAGGACGACCTCACCCGGGTTGACCTCGACCTCGAAGTCCTGGATCGCCCCGCCTGACGCGTCGCCGCGCCAGACCTTCATCTTCTTGTTGTAGGTGCGCGTTCCCGACTTGGCGGGCTTGTGAGCGTCGCTCATGCCGGCGCCGCCTCCTCGAAGATCTGGGCCAGCTCGTCCGGCATCTGCGGCAGCGGCTTTCGGGTCAGGGTGATGCCGTTGTCGTCATTCAGGCTGCAGACCAGGTTGAGCTGGCCCCACTCCTTCGACGCGGCAGGGAACTCGTCACGGGTGTGGCCGCCCCGGCTCTCCTCGCGCTCGAGCGCCGCCTTCGCGATGCACTCCGAGACGCGCAGCATGTTCTGCATGTCGATCGCGAGGTGCCAGCCCGGGTTGAACGCGCGGCCGCCCTCGGCGGTCAGCCGCTTGGTCTTCAGGTCCTCGATGACGTTGAGGGCCTGCTGGACCTCCTTGCCGTTGCGGATGATCCCGACCAGGTCCTGCATCGCGTCCTGCAGCTGGGACCAGACCTCGTAGGGGTTCTCGCCGCCCGGCTCGAACGGCGCGAGTGCCTCGGCCTCGGCCTGCGCGAGCTGGTCCGAGGGGATCGGCGTGGACCCGACCGACTTCGCGTGGGCTGCGGCGGACTCACCCGCGCGCTTGCCGAAGACGAGCAGGTCGGACAGCGAGTTGCCACCGAGCCGGTTGGACCCGTGCATGCCGCCGGACACCTCGCCTGCGGCGTACAGGCCCTGAACCACGGCCGCCTGGCTGTCGGGGTCGACCTCGACACCACCCATGACGTAGTGGCAGGTCGGGCCGACCTCCATCGGCTCCTTCGTGATGTCGACGCCCGCCAGCTCCATGAACTGGTGGTACATCGACGGCAGGCGCTTGCGGATGAACTCCGCGGAGCGCCGGTTCGCGATGTCGAGGAAGACACCGCCGTGGGGTGACCCACGGCCGGCCTTGACCTCGGCGTTGATGGCGCGCGCGACCTCGTCGCGGGGGAGCAGCTCAGCCGGCCGGCGGTTGTTCTTCTTGTCCTCGTACCAGCGGTCGCCCTCCTCCTCGCTCTCGGAGGTCTCCTTCTTGAAGAAGTCGGGGATGTAGTCGTACATGAAGCGGCGGCCCTCGGAGTTGAGCAGCACACCGCCGTCGCCGCGGACCGACTCGGTGACCAGGATGCCCTTGACGGAGATCGGCCAGACCATGCCGGTCGGGTGGAACTGCAGGAACTCCATGTTGATCAGCGAGCCACCCGCCGAGAGCGCGAGCGAGTGCCCGTCCCCGGTGTACTCCCAGGAGTTCGACGTGACGATGTAGGCCTTGCCGATGCCGCCCGTGGCGAGCACCACCGAGGGCGCCTGCCAGGCGACGAACTCGCCGTCGACCCTGCGGTACCCGAAGGCGCCGGTGACCGCGCCGTCCGGGCCGGTGAGGATCTTCGTGACCGTGTGCTCCATGTAGACGTCGATGCCGAGCTTCACGGTCTGCTGCTGAAGCGTGCGGATCAGCTCGAGACCGGTGCGGTCCCCGACGTGCGCGAGTCGCGCGTAGCGGTGCCCGCCGAAGTCGCGCTGGCTGATGAGGCCGTCCTTGGTGCGGTCGAACAGAGCGCCCCACTCTTCGAGCTCGCGG
Source organism: Mycobacteriales bacterium (assembly GCA_046262855.1). GTDB lineage: Bacteria > Actinomycetota > Actinomycetes > Mycobacteriales > SCTD01 > RYN-111. The sequence goes on from JBHEMB010000553.1 coordinate 3,158, forward strand.
ACCCGGTCGGGAGCCTCCTGCGCGTGCAGCTGCGCCATCCGCCAGTTGTTGAGCATCTTCCCGCCACGCATGGTGTCGCGGAAGTGCACCTTCCAGTTGTCGTCGGGGTAGAGGTTGCCCATCGCAGCGGCGATGCCGCCCTCGGCCATGACGGTGTGCGCCTTGCCCAGCAAGGACTTGCAGACGACGGCGACCTTCGCGCCGGCGTTGTGGGCCTCGATGGCCGCGCGCAGGCCGGCACCGCCGGCGCCCATGACGACGACGTCGTACTGGTGTGGTGTGACGGTCATCAGGAGATCCACCTCGGGTCGCTGAACAGGCCGCCGGAGGTGACGGCCCAGACGTACGCATCCGTCAGAGCGACGCCGACGAGCGAGATCCAGGCGAACTTCATGTGGTGGTGGTTGAGCTTCGACACGAACGTCCAGAACTTGTAGCGGACAGGATGCTTGGAGAAGTGGTTGAGCCGGCCGCCCATGATGTGCCGGCAGCTGTGGCAGGACAGGCTGTAGAGCCAGAGCAGTACGGCGTTGGTGACGAGCACCAGCGAGCCGAGCCCGATGCCGAAGTGCTTGGAGCCGTCCTCCTCGAAGATGAACGCCACGATGGCGTCGTAGCTGAGGATGACGTTGAAGACGACACCGGCGTAGAAGAAGTACCGGTGGACGTTGTTGCCGATCAGAGGCACCCGGGTCTCGCCGGTGTACTTGTCGTGCGGCTCGGCCACGGCGCACGCGGGCGGTGACATCCAGAAGGACCGGTAGTAGGCCTTGCGGTAGTAGTAGCAGGTCAGCCGGAAGCCCAGCGGGAAGATCAGGATGTAGATCGCCGGCGTGAAGAACGCGTTGCTCGGGAAGATGCCCAGGTAGGGCGCCCCCTCCTTCGCGCAGCCGTCAGCGAGGCACGGCGAGTAGAAGGGCGAGATGTAGGGGTCCCGGAAGTAGTGGGAACCCATGAAGGCCCGGATCGTTGAGTAGATGATGAACAGCACCAGGACCGTGAACGTGATGAGCGGCTGCAGCCACCACCTGTCGGTCCTGAGCGTCTTGGCCTCGATGCGGGCGCGTCCGGGCGCGCCGGTGCCCGCTGGGGCTGTGGTGGTCAAGGCTTTCCTCTCGCGATCTGACTAGCGTCCGCCGCCTAGACCCTCGTCCTCGGCGTCCATCCAGAAGTCCTGTGGGTATGCAGTGTCTTCTATGACCTGGAGACGCATTGCAGCGGGAGGCACGTTCTCGCGTCCGCACAGCAGATCGAGGCTCTGAGAGACCCTTTCGACGTCCATCCGGAGCCGCTTCGCGTCGACGCTGTCCGCGTAGTGACCCGCCACGGCGGCGACCGCACGCTCCAGTGCGCGCAGGGCATTGCGCGCTGCGGCGATGTCGTCGTGCTGAGCC
>JBHEMB010000554.1:0-6657 GCA_046262855.1 Mycobacteriales bacterium
CGCCGTCGTAGTAGTCGACGGCGAGAACGCGTCCGTCGGTCGTGACCTCCAACACCTGAAGCGCGTCGAGATCGTTACTTGGCCCGATTCCCGTCACGCGTGCGAGCTGCAGCGTCGACCCGCGCGTTGCGAGCGGCGCCCACCGGAGGTCGGATGCCCGCGACGCGACGGATGCGGCTGATCGGTGATCGGCCACCTGCGCCTCCTCGGCCATCGCACCTGCGACCGAGTCCGAGTCCGCCGTCATCATGAGCGGAAGACACGATCGGCCGATCCGGTCGAGTCTCAGCCATGTGGAGTCGGCTCCATCAGCGGAAGCGCCAAGGCCATCGCCGCACCTATCGCAGTGGCTGGCCGCCGGTGACGCCGGCGTCGCGCCGCAGCTCGGGCAGGCGGCTAGGACCACGGCCCCAGTCTGGCGGGTGAAGCGCATCGCGCCCATTCGTCTGACGCGGGAATCGGCTTCGACTGGCGGCGTGGCCGGCGGTCAGACTTCGACGGTGGCGGCGAGGGGGAGGGGCGAAGGGCTGCGTCTCCGCCTCACGCTGGTGCGCATCTGCTGGGACGAGGGGCCGGTCATCACCGCCGCCATCGGGCTCACCATTGTCCTAGGCGCCACCGCGCCGCTGCTGCTCGCCCGGGCCTTGGCCCGCGCCGTCGACGCCGTCGGTCCCGCGGTTGAGTCGGGCGCCGCCCTCAACCAGCTCGTGCGCGCGCTGGTAGTGGTCGGAGCGCTCTTCGGGCTGCAGCAGGCCCTGGTCCCGCTCGTCGACACCGGATCCGACGTCGTCGGACTGCGTGTGCGCGGCGCTGTGTTCCGCCGCACGATGGCCGCGCTGCTGGCGCCAGCGTCGGTGGCGCATCTCGAGGACCCCGAGACGGCGGACGTCGTCGCCGTGGCCACGGCCTCCAACCAGTACGGCCCCCGCTCCGCGGTCGTCGGCTTGGCCAACCAGGTGCTGGCGCGGGCGAGCGGCACCGGCGCGCTGCTCGTGGTGCTGCTGTACCGGTGGTGGGCGGGGGTGCTGCTGGTCGCAGCGATGGTGCACCTCGCGGGCCGCGTGCGTGGGGGCGTGGTGAGCGTGGCCACGGCCCAGCACGCGCAGACGCGCAACCTCCGGCGCGCCGACTATCTGCAGAACCTCGTCCTCACTCCGCCGGCGGCGAAGGAGATCCGGGTCTTCGGACTCGGTGACTGGCTCGTCGGTCGCTTCGCCTGGGAGTGGCGGACGGCGATGGCCACCGTGTGGGAGCGCCGGCGGGGCATCCTGCGCGAGCAGGCGATCGGGATGGTTCCCGCCGCCGCCGTCATCGCCATGATCGGGGCGTTGGCCGCGCGCGACGCGGTCAGCGGCGCCATCTCGGTCGGCACCGCCTCGGCCGTTCTCTACGCCCTGGTGGCCGCGCCCAACGTGGCCAACGTCACGGCCTGGGACAACTGGCTCGAGCTCGGGCTCGGGTCGATCCGCGCCGTCGAGGACCTGGAGGCCGCCATCGCCGGCTGGGAAGGGCGCATGACCGGCGCCGTCGACGCGAGCCACCTCGCGCTCCAGCGCATCGCCTTCGAGGGCGTGTCCTTCGCCTATCCGGGAGCGGCACGCGCCGTCTTCAGCGACCTCGACCTCACCATCGAGGCGGGCACCAGCCTGGCCATCGTCGGCGAGAACGGGGCCGGCAAGACCACCTTGGTCAAGCTGCTGACTCGCCTCTACGACCCGACGGGCGGGCGCGTCACCGTCGACGGCGTCGACTTGCAGGACATCGACCCGCGCTCGTGGCACGCCCGCACGGCAGCGATCTGCCAGGACTTCACGCGCCTGCCGATGACGGTGCGAGAGAACGTCACCTTCTTCGGTGAGGAGGCGACCCCGGACGAGCTCGAGGGTGCGGCCGTGGCTGCCGGTGCCGGCGAGATCGTCGAGGGCCTGCCCGAAGGCTGGGACACCGTGCTCTCCCGGCAGTTCGGGGGGACGGATCTCTCCGGCGGCCAGTGGCAGCGGATCGCCCTGGCCCGCGCCCTGCTGGCGGCCGAGCGCGGCGCACCGATCCTCGTGCTGGACGAGCCCACGGCGCAGCTGGACGTGCGCCAGGAGGCGGCCTTCTACGAGCGCTTCCTCGAGGTCACCCGCGGCCGCACCGCCATCGTCATCTCGCACCGCTTCTCGACGGTCCGACGGGCCGATCGGATTGTCGTCCTGCGCGACGGGCGCGTCATCGAGGACGGCACCCACGACCAGCTGCTTCGCGCGGGTGGCGACTACGCCCGCATGTTCGAGCTGCAGGCCTCGCGCTTCCGCGAGGACGACCATGTCGCCTAGCCGGCTGCGCGCCTTCGGCGTCCTCGTGCGTCTCCCGTTGCGCGACGAGCCGTGGCGCGCCTTGGTCGGCGTGCCCCTGCAGTTCCTGAGCCAAGTCGCCGTCGTCGCCCTCGCCGTGGCTCTCAAGGGCATCGTTGACGACCTCGCCGCGGGACATGTGGGTGCCGCCGGCCGCACGGCGGTGATCCTCGCCGTCGGGACGCTGCTGACGCGCGCCGCTGGCTACGCGTCGTGGGTCATCCGCATGGGAATGGTCGAGCGCACGACGCTCGTGGCTCAGATCGAGCTGGCGGAGCTGACGGCGTCGATCACGACCATCGACCACCTCGAGGACCCTGAGCAGCTCGACCGCATGGAGCTGTTGCGGCAGGACCACCGCTCCTTGGCGCTCCTGCCCGACCTCATCGCCGTCGCGGCCTCGACGCTGCTGCGGCTGGTCGCCACCGCCATTGTGCTGGCGCGCATCCATCCCGCCCTGCTCGCCCTGGCACCCTTCGCGGGCCCGAGCGTGTACGCGACGTGGCGCTCGCAGCGCCGCCGGGCCGATGCCCACGAGCGGGTGGCGCCCGAGTGGCGGCGCCAGTTCGCGATGACGGGGCTCGCGTCACGCGAGGCCGGCGGACGAGAGGTGCGCGTGTTCGGCGGCAGCGCCGGCTTGCAGGCGCGCTTCGAGCGCTCGCTGACGTATTGCAACGGTGAGGTCAGCCGCGCCGGCGTGCGCAGCGCGGCGGAGCAGACGGTTGCCTGGGCGCTGTTCGGCGCCGCCTTCGCCGGTGGCTTGGTGGTGGTGGCACGCCGAGCGGCGACGGGCGGGGCGTCGGCCGGCGATCTGGTCCTGGCCATCACCCTCGGCTCTCAGCTGACCGAGCAGCTGTCTGGCCTGGTGTCGATGGTGTCGGGCCTGGCGTCGCAGCTGCGCACGGCGGAGCGCTACGCCTGGCTGCGGGAGCGCGCCGCATCCATCCGCAGGCGCGAGGAGGACGGCGGCCGGCAGCCGGTGCCCCTGTCGCTCACCGACGGCATCCGACTCGAGGGTGTCTCGTTCCGCTATCCCGGCCAGGAGGTCGATGCCCTGCGGGGCGTCGACCTCCACCTGCCGACAGGCACGACCGTCGCCATCGTGGGCGAGAACGGGGCGGGGAAGACGACCCTCGTCAAGCTGCTCACCCGGATGTACGACCCGACGGCGGGCAGCATCCTCGTCGACGGCGTGCCGCTTCGAGACTTCGAGGCGAGCGAGTGGCGATCGCGCGTCTCCGCCGCCTTCCAGGACCACGCTCACTTCGAGCTGACGGCCCAGCACGTCGTGGGCACCGGTGTGCTGTCGTCCCTGGACGACGGGGACGCGGTGCTGGACGCCCTCGACGCCGCCCGGGCCAGCGATGTGCTCGACAGCCTGCCCGAGGGCCTGTCGACGCAGCTGGGCCGCCAGTTCGACGACGGCACCGAGCTGTCGGGGGGGCAGTGGCAGAAGCTGGCCGTCGCCCGAGGAATGATGCGAGCCGACCCGCTGCTCCTCGTCCTCGACGAGCCCACTGCTGCCCTCGACGCCGACACCGAGGCGGCGCTCTTCGAGCGCTACGCCCGCGCCGCCCGGCGCACGCGGTCGACGACCGGCGGCATCACCGTGATCGTCTCGCACCGGTTCTCGACGGTGCGGATGGCCGACCTCATCCTCGTCATCGACGCCGGCACGGTTGCCGAGGCCGGCAGCCATGGCGAGCTGATGGAGCGGGGCGGGCTGTACGCCGAGCTCTACGAGCTGCAGTCCCGGGCCTATCGGTAGGGATCAGACGTGCACGACGCGCGCTTTGACCCGACGTGTCCGCAGCAGAGCCCTGATGTCGTCGTCGTCGCTGGTCAGGACGCTGCCGCCCTGGGGCACCAGCAAGACGACGTGCGCGTCGACAGGGTCGGTGGAGCGGCTGGCTCCGAGAAGCTCGCCGACCTTCTTGGCGGCGACCTCGTCCATGGCGGCGATGTCCACTCCGGGAAGGACGCGGGCGAGGTTGGCCTGTCGACGGCCGTCGCGCCACACCTGGGCGACTGCGGCCGCGCTCGTGTGGACGGGAACGCCGTCTCGTTGGAGGACTCGCAGCATCGCCCCCACCTCGCGGTCCCGCTTGTCGATGGCGATCAGGGCACCGGCGTCGAGAACGGCGGTCATGCGGCGCCGCGGCGTCGTGTGCTGCGCAGGGCGGCGGCCGCAGCATTGAGCTCCTGGTCGGTGAAGGGACCCTGCTCGGCCTCCCACTGATCCAGTGCGGCGCCCAGTAGTTCGTTTCGTAGCCGCTGGGCTGCTGCTGCCGCGAGCCAGTTCGAGACACTCGTGCCCTCGCGAGCTGCCGCGTCGCGCACGGCAGCCCCGACTTCGGGGGGCATGGTGATGGACAGTCGGTCGACTGGTGTCATGCACACGATCGTGACACATACGAAGGTATGCGTCAGTCGCAACGGCTCCGAAGCCGACCAAGAGGCCGGCAATGCGAGCATCCGGCATGCTCCCGCTCCAGCGACTCGCCGCTGTTGCACAAGATGCCGGCCTTCGATCGATTGCCGGCGCCGTTCGGCTGCCGAGTGCCTCGAACGAAGCGTGGAAGGTCGACGAGGTCGTGGTGCGCATCAGCTGGAGCAGCGATCGCGTGCGTGCCCAGCGCGAGGTCAGGATGCTCGAGGACCTGCCGTCGTCCGTTCCCCACCCGAAGATCCTCGGAAACGGCGTTACGGCCGACCGGACCTGGACGCTCACCAAGTGGGTGCCCGGAGAGGTCGTGATGGATGTGTGGGCGGCGATGTCGCCCGTCGGCCGTGACCGATTGGCTGGACAGCTAGCGGATGCCCTCGCCGCGCTTCACGAGTGGACGCCCTCGCGTGGCGTCCGCGAGCAAGTCGCTCAGCGCGGCAGAGGTGCGACAGTGGACGACCTCATCGGCCAGGACGTCAACCCGGTTCCGATCGACCGAACGCTCGCGCTCGTCAACCGGGCGAAGCAGGCTGCCTACGCCGATCCGGCCGTGATCGACGCCGTCGCCGAACGTCTCAACGAGCTGCGCCCCTTCGATGTGGGCAGCTCTGACGATCCCGTGATCCACGGCGACATGACTCTCATGAACCTGGTCGCTGCTGGAAGCTCGCTCCAGACCCTTCTCGACTTCGAGTGGGTGCGCCTGGGGCCTGCCGACCTCGATCTCCAAGGATTCCTCCGACCGGAGCCGGAGGCTGACGCCGGCGACATGATCCGTCGGCTCGCCGTGCACTATCCACGAATCGTCTCTCATCCGAGCGTGGTCGAGCGACTGTGGCTCTACGACTTGGCGTGCACGCTGCGCGACATCATCGTGTGTCCCGCAAGCACATCACCAGAGCACCTGCGGCCTGACCACCCGCTGCGTCGGCTACCGGTCATCGTGGAGAGTCCGGTGTACATCAACGAGCTCCTCGACCGCTGACCTGCCAGCGGAGTGCACGCTCTGCGACCCTCGGACCCACGCCCGTCGCAAGCTCGTAGTCGCCGTGCGGCACGTCGGGGGTCGAGGTCGACCTGCGTGATCCGAGCGAGCTTGCTCACGTCGTACCCTGCGAGAACCAGGAGGAGCGAAGCTCCGAGTGGAGCGGGTGACGGGAATCGAACCCGCGTTCTCAGCTTGGGAAGCTGATGTTCTGCCTCTGAACTACACCCGCGAGAGTTCCGCAGACTATCCGCCGCTACCGTCCCGGCGATGGGCGACGAGGCCGTCGGTGAGAGGGAGCAGCGATGGCGATGGGTGCCGCTGGTCGATGACCTGAGTTCTCTGTGCAGTACGCGCCCCTCCGAGGCCGAAGTCCTGCGAATTTGGGGCGCGTAGTGCACGACAAACGCCCCACGCCCCGTGGAGCACGGCGCCTAGGGAGCGCGAGAGCGCTAGGGCTCGGTGACGGGTTCGGCGGCGGGGGTGTCTCGGTCTTCGCCCGCATCGGTGGGCGCGTCGTCGGGACCGGTGAGGACGGGCACCGACGTGGCCGCGGCGCCGACGGCGGCGGGCTTGCGCTCGAGGGCGTCGAGCAGGTGCATGGAGATGTCCTGCACGACGACGTCGTCGCGGCCGTTCTCCTTCACGCCGTCGTCGATCATGATGTAGCAGTACGGGCAGGCCGTCGCGATCCGCGACGCACCCGTGGCCAGCAGCTCTTGGCTGCGCTCGGTGTTGACCTTCTTGCCGATGGACTCCTCCATCCACATGCGGGCCCCGCCGGCGCCGCAGCAGAAGCCCCGTGTGCCGTTGCGCGGCGCCTCCACGATCTCGATGCCCTTGAGCGAGCCCAGCACCTTGCGCGGCGCGAGGTACACGTCGTTGTGGCG
>JBHEMB010000555.1:0-9104 GCA_046262855.1 Mycobacteriales bacterium
CTGCTGCCCACCGCGTGGTTCCGCAACACCTGGGCGTGGGGACGCGACGATCGGCACCCGCAGCTGTGGGCGGTGGACGACGCGACGATCGCGTTGCGGCACGACACCTTGGGCGCGATGCACCTGACGTGCGGCGGGTCGCCGACGCTGCTGTTCACGGAGAACGAGACGAACGACGAGCGGCTCTGGGGGACCTCGAGTCGCACGCCGTACGTCAAGGACGGCATCAACGACCGAGTCGTCCTCGGCCGCAACACCGTCAACCCAGCGCGCACCGGGACGAAGGCAAGTGCCTGGTACGCAAGGGATCTGGCCCCGGGTGAGGTCTGGACAACGGACCTGAGGCTGTCGGCGACCGGCCCGGGTCTCGGTGACCTCGAGCAGGTCCTGGCTGCACGCAAGGCCGAGTGCGACGAGTTCTTCGACGCTCTTCTTCCCGAGAGCGTCGCCGACGACCGGAGGCTCGTGCACCGGCGGGCCCTGGCAGGCCTGCTCTGGACGAAGCAGTACTACAGCTACCACGTGGCGGAGTGGCTCGAGGGCGACCCGGCAGGCCCGGCGCCCGATCCGCGTCGTGCGGACATCCGCAACGGAGACTGGAAGCACCTGGGCAACACGGACGTCATCTCGATGCCCGACGCCTGGGAGTACCCGTGGTACGCCGCGTGGGACCTGGCCTTCCACATGGTGCCCATGGCTCATGTCGACCCGGAGTTCGCCAAGGAGCAGCTCGTGCTGCTCTGTCGCGAGTGGTACATGCACCCCAACGGCCAGCTGCCGGCGTACGAGTGGAAGCTCGACGACGCGAACCCGCCGGTGCACGCCTGGGCGACCTACCGGGTCTTCAAGATCGACGCGAAGAGGACAGGAACGAAGGACTACGCGTTCCTCGAGCGGGTGTTTCACAAGCTCCTCATGAACTTCACCTGGTGGGTCAACCGCAAGGACGCCGAGGGCCGCAACGTGTTCAGCGGTGGCTTCCTCGGCCTCGACAACATCGGGCTGTTCGACCGGTCCCAGCCGCTGCCCGGAGGTGCCCAGCTCGACCAGGCCGACGGCACCAGCTGGATGGCGATGTACGCCCTCAACATGCTCGGCATCGCCCTCGAGCTGGCGGCCCACGACCCGACCTACGAGGACATCGCCACGAAGTTCTTCGAGCACTTCCTCGGCATCGCGCAGGCACTGTCGACACTCGACCTCTGGGACGACGAGGACGGCTTCTTCTACGACGTCCTGCGCACGCCCGGCGCGCAGCCGACCCCACTGCGGGTGCGGTCGGCTGTCGGTCTCATCCCGCTGTTCGCCGTCGAGATCGCCGAGCCGGAGCTGCTGGAGCTGCTGCCGGACTTCGGGCGGCGGGTCCAGTGGTTCCTGAAGCACCGGCCGCAGCTGTGCACCAACATCTTCACCGCCGACAGCGGCCGCCGGATGCTGTCCGTGGTCAGCCCGGAGCGGCTCGTCCGGGTGCTGTCGCACGTGCTCGACGAGGAGGAGTTCCTCTCGCCGTACGGCGTCCGCTCGCTGTCCAGGCGGCACGCCGCGCACCCGGTCACGCTGGAGCTCGCCGGTCAGCTGCACAGCGTCGACTACGAGCCGGCGGAGTCGAGGACGCCGCTGTTCGGCGGCAACAGCAACTGGCGTGGACCGGTGTGGTTCCCCATCAACTACCTGCTCGTCGAGTCGCTGCAGAAGTTCCACCGGTTCCTCGGCGACGACGTGCGGGTGCCGATGCCGACTGGCTCTGACAACCAGCTGTGCACCTGGGACGTGGCCAGCGAGCTGTCCGAGCGCCTCGTCGGCGTCTTCCTGCCCGACCAGTCGGGCGACCGGCCGATCAACGGCGGCGACGCCAGGCACCGCGAGCCGCTCTGGCGCGAGCACGTCACCTTCCCGGAGTACCTGCACGGTGACACCGGCGCGGCCCTGGGCGCCAGCCACCAGACCGGCTGGACAGCCCTCGTGGCGCGACTCATCAGGCACACCAGCCTGAACGCGGCGAACGACTGACTTGTTGATGCCCGGGAGCTGGATCTACGGTTCCGGCACCAGAACGACCGACACGTACCCAGCCTCGCCGGCCGCTCCCCCCGTACCGAAAGGCTGGAACTCAGCGTGCTCTCACGTCGTCGTCCCGTCGTTGCCCTGGGCGTCGCCCTGCTCCTGGGAGGGGCGCTCCCCCTGGGCACCAGCGCCGCCGCCCAGAGCCCAGGCGTCCTTCAGGCCCTGCCCCTTGGCTGCAACGCAGCGCAAGCCGTCGGCAAGGCGCACTGCTATGCCGAGGCGCTCGGTCGCGACAGCCGCCCGGACGCCAGCAGCAGCCCCACCGGGCTCGGTCCCGCTCAGCTCCAGGCTGCTTACAAGCTCGCCGGGCGCAACGCTTCCGGCCGCACCGTCGCCATCGTCGACGCCTACGATGACAAGACAGCCGAGAGCGACCTGGCGGTGTTCCGCTCGACCTATGGCCTGCCCCCGTGCAGCACCGCCAACGGTTGCCTCAAGAAGGTCAATCAGAACGGCCTGCAGGGTTCCTACCCGGCCAACAACGTCGGGTGGGCCACGGAGATCAGTCTCGACCTCGACGCGGTCTCGGCGGCTTGCCCGAGCTGCCACATCCTGCTGGTGGAGGCCACGAACAACAGCAACGCCAACCTCTACAAGGCCGTCGACACGGCCGCGGCCACACCCGGGGTGGTGGCGATCTCGAACAGCTACGGCGGCTCCGAGTCCGCCACCGAGACGGCCGACGACGTGCACTTCGACCACCCAGGCATCGCGATCACCGTGTCCTCCGGTGACGGCGGGTACGGAGTGGAGTACCCCGCCGCCTCCCGCTACGTCATTGCCGTCGGCGGCACGACTCTCACGGGGGCTAGCACTGCCCGCGGCTGGACGGAGACCGCCTGGAGCGGAGCAGGTTCCGGCTGCTCGGCGTACGAGCCCAAGCCGTCGAACCAGACCGATCCCCGCTGTGCCCGTCGTTCGGTGGCTGATGTCTCGGCGGTCGCCGACCCCAAGACCGGGCTGGGTGTGTACGACACGGACTGCAACCCACTGCATGGGTTGCTGGGGACCTGCTTCAGCGGCTGGGCCGCCGTCGGTGGCACCTCGCTGTCCGCGCCAGTCGTCGCCTCGGTCTACGCCTTGGCGGGCCGCAACTACCGCGCCGCCTACCTGTACTCCAGGAGAGCTTCGCTGTTCGACGTGATCTCCGGCAGCAACGGCTTCTGCGGCGGGTCCTACCTCTGCACCGCGGGTGCCGGGTACGACGGACCCACCGGCCTCGGAACGCCGCAGGGCACCGCGGCGTTCTGACGCCAGGCCACGGCGCTCGTCAGGCAGGATATGCGCATGACGACGCCCCAGGCAGGCTGGTACCCCGACCCGACCGGTTCCTTCCACCACCGGTGGTGGGACGGTCAGACGTGGACCGACAACGTCGCGACGAACGGCCAGCAGTCGGTGTCTCCGATGAACCCCGGTGCCGCACCGGTGCAGGCCTCGTCACCCCATCAGCTCGCGAAGCAGGCCCAGCGCGCCGGGCTCACGCCTGGTGTCGGACCCGCCGGCGGCGGCACCGTCTTCACGGAGCCGGTGCTGGTCGTCAACCAGAAGGCCAAGCTCATCGAGGTGAGCAACCAGTACTCCGTCTACGACCAGAACGGCACCCAGGTCGCCTCCGTCAGCGAGATCGGCCAGTCCATGCTGAAGAAGGTCGTGCGGGTGCTCGGGGAGTACGACCAGTACTTCACGCATCGGCTCGAGGTGCGCGACATGTCCGCCACCCCCATCTTGCACATCACCCGGCCCGCGAAGTTCATCAAGAGCAAGGTCATCGTGGAGAAGCCGGGCGTCGGTGAGGTCGGCCGGCTCGTCCAGCAGAACGCCATCGGCAAGATCCGCTTCGGGCTGATGGCCGGGGACCGGCAGGTCGGGGAGCTGCGGGCAGAGAACTGGCGGGCGTGGGACTTCGCCATCGTCAACGAGGCGGGCACCGAGGTGGCACGCATCAAGAAGACCTTCGAGGGCCTGGCGAAGACGATGTTCACGACCGCGGACAACTACGTCGTGCGCATCCACCAGAAGCTGGAGGACCCGCTGCTGTCCCTGGTCGTGGCCAGCGCGCTCACCGTGGACACCGCCCTCAAGCAGGACAGTCGCGGGCTGAGCTAGGTGTCGCAGCTCGAAACCAGCTACGCCGAACAGGAAGCGGTTGCCGAGGATCAGCGCCGCGCCCGGCTGCGCCGGCAGCCCCTCATGCTGATCGCGCTCCTCGGAGCGCTCGTGCTCGGCATCGGGCTGGTGTCGTCGATCGATCTCCGACGCCTGCGCACGCCGCAGGGGGTGGCGCTGCGGTGGACGCAGGCCGCGACGTTCGGCGACTGCGACGACTACCTGCGGTTCTCGACGGGGCCCGAGGACCGGGCCCGCGTCGACCTCTGCCGCGACCTGCGGGCGATGACCCAGGACGCCCGTCAGCACAACATCGAGATCGGCCTCACGGTGCGGCAGGTCACGACCCGCGGCTCGACGGCGGTCGTCGCGGTCGACGTCTCCCGCCAGGACGAGGTGCAGCACGCGCAGATCGACCTGCGCCGCACAGATGGGCGCTGGCTAGTGCTGCGCGACGCCACGACCTGCGCCGTGGTGCTCTGCGCGTAGGTTCGAACGCATGACCACCGAGGTGCATCGTCGCGCGGACGACTACGAGATCACTGTCGACGGGCGGCATGCCGGGCTGGCGGCCTTCTACGAGCAGCCCGGCGCCGTCGTGTTCACGCACACCGAGATCGATGACGCCTTCGAGGGCAAGGGGGTCGGCTCCGAGCTGGCCCGCGCCGCGCTCGACGACGTCCGCACTCGCGGGTTGCACGTCGTACCGCTCTGTCCGTTCATCAAGGGCTGGATCGAGCGGCACCCCGACTACCAGGACCTGGTCCGCTGAGCCCCGGGCTATCCGTGCAGGTGCCCGACAGGAGCGATGGGGAGACCTGACACCTCGCAGACCCAGAAGGGATCCGTCCCGAGGTCGGGCTCGACGTAGAGCCGGTGGTCCTGGTGCTCCGGGCACAGCGGCCACATCGCGTCGCGCTCGTCGTTGACCGCTTCCTGCACATCCTGGGCCAGCAGGCAGGTGAGGTACTGCTCGCCCTCCGGCCACTGGCTCACCCACCAGTCGCGCTGCGCCCAGCAGCGGTCGACCACGTCGGCATGGCGGCCCGCCAGGTCGCGCACCAGCGCATCCCGCGGGCCGTCGTCCATGCGCCGGAACGCTATGCGAATCGGGCTCGTTGCGTTGATGATTCGGCGTATGGGCCGTTTCAGCAGGGCTGAGATCGATGAGGCACTCGCGCACTACTCGGCGGTCGTCGAGCAGTGCACCGCATCGGGGGACTGGTCCCCATTCGCGGACCTGTTCACCGAGGACTGCGTCTACACCGAGCACGCCTACGGCGTCTTCCATGGCCGAGAAGCGGTGCGGTCATGGATCGTCCAGGTGATGGCGCCGTTCCCGCACATGCGCTTTCCGCAGGACTGGGTCGCCTACGACGAGGACAACGACGCTGTCGTCATCGGGATCCAGAACGTCCTCGACCACGATGGGGTGGCCTTCGGGTTCCCCAACTGGACGCGCCTCGTGTATGCCGGCGACGGACAGTTCTCCTCGGAGGAGGACGTCTACAACCCCGGCCGCGACGCGCCGCGCGTAGTGGGCGACTGGATCAAGGCGGGCGGCCGGCTCGCGGTTGCCGTCCCGGAGATTCAGCACGGCTAGCGCCTATGGCCAAGGCGTTCCTGCGGGAACGCGCCTCCCAGGAGAAGCGCCGTGCGGTCAGCCGGCGAGGACGTCGTCCGCGTCGACGATGGTGTACGGGTAGCCCTGCTCGGCGAGGAACCGCTGCCGGTGCGCGGCGTACTCCTGGTCGACGGTGTCCCGTGAGATCACCGTGTAGAAGTGCGCGGTGCGGCCGTCGGCCTTGGGCCGCAGCACCCGGCCGAGTCGCTGGGCCTCCTCCTGGCGGGACCCGAACGTGCCGGACACCTGGATGGCGACGGCTGCCTCCGGCAGGTCGATGGAGAAGTTCGCGACCTTGCTCACGACGAGCCCACCGATCTCCTTCTGCCGGAAGGCCTCGAAGAGCAGCTCGCGGTCGGAGTTCTTGGTCGAGCCCTGGATGACGGGCATGTTGAGCGCTTCGCCGAGCTCGTCCAGCTGGTCGAGGTAGGCGCCGATGACGAGCACCTGGTCGTCGGCGTGCCGCTCGACGAGCTTGCGGACGACGGCGATCTTCGTGTGCGCCGTCGCCCCCACCCGGTAGCGCTCCTCCGGCTCGGCGGTGGCGTAGGCCAACCGTTCGGCGTCGGTCATGGTGACCCGCACCTCGGTGCAGTCCGCGGGCGCGATGTAGCCCTGCGACTCGATGTCCTTCCACGGCGCGTCGTACCGCTTCGGGCCGATCAGGGAGAACACGTCCCCCTCGCGGCCGTCCTCCCGGATCAGCGTGGCCGTCAACCCGAGCCGGCGACGGGACTGCAGATCAGCCGTCATCCGGAACACGGGCGCCGGGAGCAGGTGCACCTCGTCGTACACGACCAGGCCCCAGTCACGGGCGCCGAACAGCTCCAGATGGGCGTACTCACCCTTCCGCTTGGTGGTCATGATCTGGTACGTCGCGATGGTGACCGGCTTGATCTCCTTCTTCTCGCCGGAGTACTCGCCGATCTCGTCTTCCGTCAGCGACGTCCGCTTGATCAGCTCGGACTTCCACTGGCGGCCGCTCACCGTGTTCGTGACCAGGATCAGCGTCGTCGCGCCTGCCCTCGCCATCGCAGCAGCGCCGACCAGGGTCTTCCCGGCACCGCAGGGCAGGACCACCACGCCGGAGCCGCCGAGCCAGAACCCGTCGACAGCCAGCTGCTGGTAGTCGCGCAGGTGCCAGTCGTCCTGCTTGAGGGTGATCTCGTGGGCCTCGCCGTCGACGTACCCGGCGAGGTCCTCGGCCGGCCAACCGACCTTGAGAAGGGCCTGCTTGAGGCGGCCGCGCTCGGAGGGGAAGGCGATCACGGTCTCGGGGTCGAGGCGTGCACCCAGCATCGGGCTGACCTTCTTCGACCGCACGACCTCCTCGAGGACGGCGCGGTCGGTGGTGCGGAGGACGAGACCGTGGACGGGGTCCTGCTCGAGGCGCAGCCGGCCGAAGCGGTCCATGGTGTCGGCCACGTCGACGAGTAGGGCATGCGGGACGGCGTACCGGGAGAAGCGCACCAGGGCGTCGACGACCTGCTCCGCGTCGTGCCCGGCGGCGCGGGCGTTCCAGAGGCCGAGGGGGGTCAGTCGGTAGGTGTGCACGTGCTCGGGCGAGCGCTCGAGCTCGGCGAACGGCGCGATCGCCGCTCGGCACTCACCGGCGAGCGGGTGGTCGACCTCGAGCAGCAGCGTCTTGTCGCTCTGCACGATGAGCGGGCCTTGCTGGGGTGACTCCGTCATTCAGTCCTCGATCTCGGCGACGCCGGTGATGCGGTGCAGGGAGAACGTCCGGTCCTCCTGGCGCAGGTGGTCGAAGGCGGTCACGTACCCGCCGTCGATGGTCCTCGGCTCGACGACCCGAGAGGTGGGCCGCCCCTGCGCATCGACATAACCCAGCCACACCTGCCGCCCTTCCCGCACTGCTTGGTGAAGGAAAGCGGATGCATCCGACACGCTGCGCACGGTCACTGGCGCCCGGCGGGTGGCGCGCGCAGCCAGGTCACCGGCACGAAGCGCCCCGACTGCCAGCTTGGCCTGCTCGTCGGGCAGCGGCTGCGCCTCGCCGTGCCGGAGGGGTCGCTGCCGGACAGGGGTACGACGGGAGTCGGCCTTGGCGATGAGCAGGGCGCCATCAGGTGCCTCCGCCGCCGGTGCGTAGCCCAGCGACCGGATCACCTCGAGGACCTGGTTGATCGACGCCGCGCTGGTGACCACGGTCGGAGCCAGCCGTCGCAGGCCGAGCACGTCAGCCTTCTTCGAAGCCATCACCTCGGCGAGCAGCGACTCGTCGTCGCAGCGAAGGTAGCTCGCACTCGAACCGACGCGCAGCAGCCCATGACGTCGAGCGACGTCGTCGATGAGATACGAGAGTGCCTGTGGCACAGGGGTTCTGGAACGGCTGCGGAACAGCTCGTGCAGGTCGGCTGCGCTGCGGCCGGCATCGAGGGCGCGCCGGACGGAGGCCTCGCTGACGCGGTAGACCGTCGCACCGCCCGTCGACTCGACGTCGGCGACGAGCCCGACCTCCCGCTCCAGATCGCGCTCCAGCGGTCCGGGTGCGACGACCGTCAGGTCGGGCTGGACGAGGACGTGGTCGAGCGGCTCGGGAAGGAGCTCCCTCAGGGCACGTGCGGCGTCGCGGTCGTGGCCGTCGAGGAGGAGCCGGGCGAAGGAGCTGAGCCCGTGGCGACCCGTCAGCCCGAGGGTCGCGGCCTCACCGAGGACCCAGCTCGGCAGCACGTCGCGCAGCCGACCGCCCCGTCGCGGGGCTCGCCAGGCAAGCACCGTGATCGCGACGGCCTCGCTGACCGACGAGCCAGGGGGCGTCTCCCGAAGCAGGTCGAGCACCCGGCGCCGGTCTGTCGGCGCGCTGGACCGCTCGACCTCCTGGGACAGCGCGGCGAGGGCCTTGTCGCGCTCGTCGCGCATGCCGACCAGCGTCGGCATCCGCGTCATCCCGATCCAGGCCCGGACGAGCTCGACCCAGCGGTCCTCCGGGGGTATTGCCACCCAGCGGTCGAACGCCGGTGTCGGCAACCACTCCGGATCGGCGGCAGGGGTGTGGTCCAGCAAGCCGGCTGTGAAGGCCACCTCGATGAGCAGCGCCGCGGTGCCCTCGGACACCTCGAGCTCCTTCGCGCCGCGCTTCAGGTCGCGGACGCCCAGACCACCGGAGCGCAGCACCGACGGCGGGTCGCCCGCCCAGCTCTGCAGCAGCTTCTCGAGCCTCGCCACGACGCCAGCGGCTTCGTGGGCTGCCGCGCGGTCGACCTCCTTGACCCCGACGTTCGTGGTGGCGAGCTTCGGCGGCTTCTTCGACACGGTCGGTGCGCCACGAACCACCAGGGCGATCTCG
>JBHEMB010000556.1:0-8556 GCA_046262855.1 Mycobacteriales bacterium
GCGGGCGTGGCCATGCTCGGTACGTCGGCATCTTCGTCGATCGCCGGGTAGATCAGGACCTGACCGTCGATGCGTGGACCGCCCTCGTCGCGGGCGCGCAACGCCACGCACGCGGCGAGGGTCCCACCGGCGCTGTCCCCCGCGACAACAAGCGGGAGATCAGGCCACCGGCCTCTGGCCCACGTCGTGGCGTCGTACGCATCATCAAGTGGTGCGGGGAAAGGGTTCTCCGGAACCTTGCGGTAGTCGACCGACACGACGACGGCGCCGGTGTCGCGACAGAACCTGCGTGTCACAAGGTCGTGGGTATCGACGTCCCCGGCTACCCAGGAACCGCCATGGAAATACACGATGACAGCCCGCGTCGTCTCGGGGCTGTAGACCCTGACCACGACCTCGCCCTGACGCCCAGGCACCATGGGCTGCTCAATTCGGTGGACGACGATCGGCTCTGCACCGGCGCGGAACAGCGCCGCGGTGGCTCTCATGGCTTCCCGCATCTCGGTCGGTGTCACGGCCGCGAGCGGTACGGGGTCGACGCCCTTGGGTGACATCATCTGTCCGAGCAGAGCCGCCACGTCCTCGGCGACCGGCATCTCGTGCATGAACCTCTCCTACTGATGTCGTTGCCGCTGCTGCGGGTGCAGCTAGAAGCGCGCCGAACCCGTTCCGTAGCTCATGCAGCCGCAGGAGGAGTCCCACGAGATGTCCCTGGCAAGGCCTTGCACGTAGGGCTTCGAGGCGGTGAGGGCCGGAGCGAAGCCGTTCGCGGGGCTGAAAGACTGGCCCACGGCAAGGATCCCGCTGTAGATGCTCGCCGCGTCGAGGCCGCCCTTAGCCTGTGCCCCACCGGCGATCAGGTTGAAGGCGTCGCATGCGGAGAAGCCGTACAGCCGTATGGTCCGGCCGTCGCTCGGGGCCTGACCCACTTTGCTCATGAGCTGCAGGCAGCGCTTGGCACCGGCCGTGGGTGGCGGCTCGTGCGCCGCGTCGACGTCAAGGAGTGCGCCCCATCCGACCCCCATCGCGCCGTTGTTGGCCTTCGGTGGGGTGAACCCGCTCGCCTGCAAGTTGCCGTAGGGGAGGTTGTAGGAAGTGATGCCGTATCGCGGGAAATAGGCCTGCGGCGCCGCGTAGTACTGGAAGGCGGTCAATTCCACATCCGTCACGATCACGTGCGTCACGCCGTTGCCCTTGAAGAACATGACCGAGGCCGCCTGGCCCTGCGCGGCATCGGCGTACTGGAAGGTGAGTGCACCCGGATACCCGACGTCTGCGAGCGCCCTTGTCAATGCCTCGGCGGCATGCTTGCCCTGAGACGTGCCGTCGGTGAGAATGCCGATCTTCGTCTTCGCCGAGCCTGGCCGGCTCAGGTTGGTATCCCAGCTCTGGAACCAGCCCTGAGCCTTCAACCGCTGGGCAAGGACCGGTGCGAGGGCATCCCAGGACACCATGAGCGTGTGGACGTAGTACGGCGCCAACCGTCTTAGCTCGGCATCTGTCGTGGCGCGCACCGCGGCCGTGAACAGGATGACCTTGCGCTTCGCCAAGCATTCGCGGAACGCAGGGGCCTGGTCGATCTGTGTGTTGACGTTCCACACGGCGACGACGGGCGCGTCCTGCGTGAAGTAGGTGCAGGCAGCTTGACCGACCGTATTGGGGTTCTGCTGGGCCTTCTCCCAGTCGACGTCGTAGAGGCGCAGCTTCACCCGCCGTCCCAGGATGCCGCCCCGGGAGTTCAGGTCGTCGGCCACGGCCTTCGCCTGGAGCTCGGCCTGCCCCGGGTCGTTCGCCTTGGCCCCGGCCTGAGCGAACTGCTCGTGCTCGCTGTTCTGGGTGATGACGCCGATGAACACCGTCTTCGCATCCCATCCGGGACCCGACGCAGGGGCACGGGCTGCAGCCTTGGGCGGGCCAGCCGGGGAGGTAGGACCGGACACGACGCTGCTGCCCGCAGGGCCTCCCTGTTGCTCGGAGGACGAGGACCGGGCAGAGCGCTGCTCGGAAGCGAGGCCAGAGGACCTCTGGACCGGTGAGCTCGCCTCCGAGAGCCCCGGCCCGTCGGGCAGGGAGGCGGGCCCCTCGGAGACGGTCCTCAGCTGGACGGTGCTGCCACATGCCGAGAGCAGCGCTGCGACGAGGCACACGCAGGCGGCCGGACGGCATTGCCAGGGCCTTTTGGCGGTACCGCGCAGCACTTCCCCGTCTGGTCGCATGAGGCCGCCTAAGCCATCGAGGATTCTTCAGCGGGGAACCTGCCCGACATGACCTCGACCGCGCGTTGGACGATACGGGCCGGCGCAGTCTGCATACTTCCGGCCCGGTAGGGGGGCTCTGGCGCGTACTCGAGGATGAGCTGCAGCGTCTGCGCGACCTCATCGCCGGCGATCATCCCCGCCAGAGTGAACGCCATGTCGATTCCCGCGGACACACCCGCCGCGGTCACATAACGACCGTCGGCGACGACGCGCTGCGTCGAGGGAGTCACGCCGTGGAGAGCCAGCTGCTCGAGCGCCCCCCAGTGGGAGGTGGCCGTCCGCCCCCGTAGCAGTCCGGTCGCGGCCAGGATCAACGAACCAGTGCACGCCGAGGTGGTCCAGGTGCTCGTCGAGTCGGCCGAGCGTAGCCAGTCGTGGAGCGGTCCATCCGACATCTGCTCGACCTGCCCGGGCCCACCGCCCACCAGCACGACGTCCGGCCTGGCGACGTCGCCGAGGCCGGCCACGGTGCTGACTGCAAGGCTCTGCAGGTCGTTGGTGATCAGACCCGGACGTTCGGCGACGAAGACCACCTCTGCGCCCGGCATGCGCCCGAAGACCTCGTAAGGACCCATCACGTCCAGCGACGTGAAGCCCGGGTAGAGCACGATGGCGATCTGCATGCACCGACGGTGACAGCCGATCGGCATCCTCACAATGACGCGCAGCCCACCCTTACAGCCATGCCGTGACGTGGCGGCACCGGGGTCGGATTGGAGGGCGGGCGATTGAGGGGTCGGGGGGCGGAGCGAAACTCAGGCGAGCAGGTCAGCGAGGGCGTCGCGCGGCCCGCTTGCCCGCACCCGAGCAAGTTCGGCGCGCATGAGGCTCTGAAAGCCAGAGTGCCCAGTGAGGTCCCCGAAGACATGCCCGTCCAGAAGGAAGTCTTCCGGGGGCTGGCCCTTCCATCGGTTGTCGACGACGTCGCTGGCTTGCTCGAGCCAGCGCAGCCAGCTCGCCACGATGGCTATCGACAACGCCGTGGGCCCGCCCGTACGCAGGTTGTGGCGAATGACAGGCAGCAGGAACTTGGGGATCCGGTCGCTGCCGAAGGCCGCGAGCCGGCGCAGGGTGTCGGCGATCCAGGGGTTGGCGAAACGCTGAACCAGCGCGGCCTTGTAGGTGGCCAGGTCGATACCGGCCACCGGCTGCAGAGAACCGGTGGCCTCCTCGTCCATGTAGCGCGTCATCAGCGTCACGACGAGCGGGTCGCTCGCCGCGTCATGCACGAACTCATGGCCGAGGAACATCCCGTAGTAGGCAATCGCCTGATGGCTGGCGTTCAATAGGCGGAGCTTCATGAGCTCGTACGGGCGAACGTCCGACACGAACTGGACACCGACCTCCTCCAGCGCAGGGCGGCCGTTGCTGAAGTCGTCTTCCAGGACCCATTGCGTGAAAGGCTCCGCGGTGACCGGCACGCGGTCTTCGACGCCCCACTTCGCGCGAATCAGGATCCGGTCGGCCTCAACCGTCACCGGGGTGATGCGGTCGACCATGCAGTTCGGGAACCTGACGGCGTGGCTCACCCAGGCCCCAAGTTCGGGATCAACCAGCGTTGCGAAGGCAGTGAACGCGCGTCTCGCGACGTGCCCGTTGCCCTCGATGTTGTCGCAGGAAACCACGGTGAACGGCGGGATCTTCGCGGCCCGTCGCCTCTGCAGTGCGCGCACGACGACGCCGAGGACCGTGGTCGGGGCCGCACCTGTGTGCAGGTCTGCCTGTACGGCCGGCGTCTGCGCCAGGAACTCACCAGTCGCTGCGTCGACGTTGTATCCGCCCTCAGTGATGGTGAGCGAGACGATGCGGGTGTCGGCGTCAGCCAACCGCGCGACGACCGCCCAGGGATCCTCCGGCGCCAGCAGCATCTCCCGTATCGACGTGATGACCTCGCGCTCGACGGAGCCATCGGGGTGCTTGAGGACCAGGCTGTACGCCCCTGCCTGCGCCGTCAGTCCATCCCGCACGGAGGCGTCACCGGGAAGCATGCCTACGCCGCAGATCGTCCAGTCCGGATCGCCGAGCCGGTGCACATACATCGCCTGGTGCGAGCGGTGGAAGTTGCCCACCCCGATATGCACGATCTGGTTCATCGCTCCGTCGCTATCACGTCGCGCACCCGACGGCCGCGTGCGCCCCACCGAACACGGGACATTCGAGCACCGTAGGTCTGCCGGAACCCGCACAGCAAGGTGAAGGAACGACCCAACTGTGAGCCGCGATAGTGGGCCTGACCCATCGAGGCCGCGCCATGCCAGAAGACCTCGCAGTGGCGTAGCCCACGTCGCGCAACCCTCACGTACGGGTAGAGTCAGCACACACCACGGCCAACGTCTTCGCTCGCACTCTCGGGCCTTAGCGAGGACCCGTGGCTCTCCTGACTTTCAAGCGATGTCGCATCGCACAACGAGAACGGCACGATGACCTCCACCACCGCGCGCTCCTCTTCTGCTTCCCTGCCATCCACTCCTCCGCCCAGTCGCCGCCTCGCGCCGTCCTGGTCGCGCAGTCCGCGCATCCTCCGCACGGAAGCTCTCGCGGGATTGGTGGTCGCGCTTGCCCTGATCCCTGAGGCGATCAGCTTCTCGATCCTTGCGGGCGTCGACCCGCGGGTGGGCCTGTTCGCCTCCTTCACCATGGCCGTCACCATCGCCTTCACCGGTGGGCGGCCCGCGATGATCAGCGCCGCCACCGGTGCCGTTGCGCTCGTGGTCGCGCCGCTGGTGAAGAGCCACGGCGTGGCCTACCTCATCGCCGCTGTCATCCTGGGCGGGGCGTTCCAGATCGTCCTGGGCCTGCTCGGAGCCGCGAACCTCATGCGCTTCGTGCCGCGCAGCGTCATGGTCGGCTTCGTCAACGCCCTCGCCATCCTGATCTTCCTCGCCCAGCTGCCGCAGCTACGAGACGTGCCCTTCAGCGTCTATCCACTGGTGGCACTCGGCCTGGCGCTGATCCTGCTGCTGCCCCGCCTCACCAAAGCAGTACCTGCACCGCTGATCGCCATCGTCGTCCTGACCGTGCTGACGACCACCACCGCGTTGTCGGTCCCGACCGTCGGTGATCAGGGGAAGCTTCCCGACTCGCTACCCACCCTCGGCCTGCCGGACGTGCCGTGGACGTTCGCCACCCTGCAGCTGATCGCGCCCTATGCGATTGGCCTCGCCCTGGTCGGGCTCATGGAGTCCCTCATGACGGCACGGCTTGTGGACGACATCACCGACACCCCGTCTGACAAGGCTCGTGAGTCCTGGGGCCAAGGGATCGCCAACGTCGTCACCGGCCTGTTCGGCGGCATGGGCGGCTGCGCCATGATCGGGCAGACGATGATCAACGTGAAGGCCTCGGGCGCCCGGACCCGCCTGTCCACGTTCCTCGCCGGGCTGTTCCTGCTCATTCTCGTCGTCGCGCTCAGCCCATTGGTCAGTGTCATCCCGATGGCCGCGCTCGTCGCGGTGATGATCGTCGTGTCCGGCCTGACGTTCGACTGGCACAGCATCGCTCCGGCAACGCTGCGACGGATGCCCAAGAGCGAGACGTCCGTCATGATCGTGACCGTCGCGGTCGTCGTCGCGACCAGCAACCTCGCGATCGGGGTCGTCGCAGGCACCCTGACGGCTATGGCCCTGTTCGCGCGACGGGTGGCCCACCTCGTCCAGGTGGAGTCGGTCATCGACACCGACGACAGCACCGGCACCGAGCAGGTCACCTACACCGTGCATGGAGAGCTGTTCTTCGCGTCGAGCAGCGACCTCGTCGAGCAGTTCGACTACCTCCACGACCCTCAGCGGGTCGTCATCGACATGAGCCAGTCCCACGTCTGGGACGCCTCCTCCGTCGCCGCCCTCGACGCCGTGACACACAAGTACTCCCGCTACGGCAAGACCGTCCAGATCCTCGGGCTCAACCAGGCCAGCGACGCCATGCACGGCCGGCTCACCGGTCAGCTCAGCAGCCACTGATGGACCGGACCCCCACGTCGCGGCCGCGCAAGGCCACGAAAGGGCTGCTGCAGATCGGGGACGTCGCCGAGCAGACCGGCCTCAGCCTCAGAACTGTTCGGCACTACGAAGACGTCGGCCTGCTCCCGCCCGCTGAACGCAGCCCCGGGGGCTTCCGGCTCTACGACGAACAAACCGTGCAACGGCTGCTCGTCATCAAGCAGATGAAGCCCTTGGAGTTCACCCTCGAGCAGATGAAGGAGCTGCTCAACACGCTCGACCACCTCAACACCACCCCCACACCCGCCGCGCGACGACGGCTGGAGGTCGTCTTGACGAGCTACGCAAGCCTCGTGGAGGAACGAGTCCGCAAGGTGGAGGAGCGACTCGACGCAGCCAGAAGACTGCACGACACGCTCGCGCACTGGAGTGCGAGTGGGGAACCGAGGAGGGCCTCTGCTCAGTGAGCAAGGCCCAGATACGCATGATCCTCGGCTGGAGCTGAGGGGCGCTGGTGGTGCCAGGCCCCTCTCGAACTCGAGAGAACCTGACCGCGACGACAAGCAGCACGACAGGCAGATCGGCCCTGTCGTGACCTGCGCTGACCGCGGAGACTCTCGGACTCCGGCACAGGGAGCGTGAGAGCGCCCGTTGCGCTGACAGCCGCCCTCATGTGGCACCCGCCGTGAGCTCCGGCGGCAGGCACCTCAGGACAGAGGCGGGACGACAGCAGGAACCGGCAGCAGGACGTCGACATCGTCCGTCACGCACTGCGGGTCGTGCGCGCCGCGGCACTCGTACATCTCGATGTCGCGGAAGCGGACCTTCCCGACCTCGTTCTCCATCGAGACGTAACCGATGCCACCCTGGTCGTAGCCGCCGTTTGCACCGCCGTAGCAGGGCTGGGCGGTGATGCCGCAACCCGCGGTCCCGTCGTACAGGCTGGTGATGATCCCGTTGACGGCAACGAGGATCCGTGGGCCCTGGGCGATGATGTCCATCGTGCTCCACTGACCAGGCGAGCTCTGCGGCTGGCGTCGTGCTTCCTGGACGTGGTCGATCCCGCCGACGAACTCGGTGTTCACGTCCGTCAGCTGGATCTCCTCGGCGTGCTGGTAGTCACCTTGAGCGTCGTGGCGGATGAGGACGCCCCCGTTGTCCCCGAACTTCGTCAGGGAGAAGTCCACGCGCAGGTGGAAGTCGTGGTAGGTCTTGCGGGTCCAGTAGAGGAAGCCGATGCACGCCACGAACTTCGTGGGATCGGTGTTCGGAGGGCATTCCTGGGCCTCCATGTAGCCGTGCTTGACGACGAACCCTGCGTCACCCACGTGCTTCCAGCCGCGCAGGTCCTTGCCGTTGAACAGGTCGTGGGCGCCGGCCAGCGAAGGCGGCCGCCGATAGGGGGCCATGACCCCAGAGCCCGTCAGGTCGATGAAGTTGAACAGGGAAGCACCACTCGTGGCAGCGAGGAACAGGTGACGCGCGCCCGGGTGAGCCTTGGCCACTGGAGCGGTCGACAGCAGCCATGGGTTCCGGGTCCACCCCGGCCGACGGATCGACCAGTCCGGGATGGGCGGCGAGATGTTTGAGGCGAGAAAGCCGGAGCTGCCGTGCGCGACGACAAGGCCGTCCGCCGAACCCAGCCTGAGCTCGTAGCCGCCCCCGCCGGCCGAGCGCACCGCGATCGCGTACACGCCGGTGAGGTTGACGGGACCCAGGTCGACGACGTCTCCCGTCGTCATCGCCAGCGCGTTCGCATCACCCTGCGTGTCGGTGTCCGCCGGTACGACGGTTGGCGTTCCGCTCACGGGCACGCCCAGGTCGGGTTCCAGGTGCTTGTGCCTCAGCGGCACGCGACGAGCACCGGAGACCAGCTCGATCTCCAAGCGCGTCCCCTCACGCCAGCCCTTCGCGAGCACCGCCGCCGTCGACGGCAGCACGACCGTGCCGGAGCACCCGCGAACGGTCCGGCCGATGACGACCTGATCCCCGAAGCGGACCTGCGCGTGAGTCCGGCTCGCAGCACAGCCGGCGCCGCGCAGGCTGAACGCGACCTCTCGCCCCAGCTCGACAGCGCCGAACGCAGCCGGGCTGCTGAACGCGACCGGTGCTGCGGTCGAGGCGGCGCGCACCGGGGCGACGGCCGCGACCAGCGCGATCATGACCACGAGAGTGACGAGCCGGCCACGCGAACCAGTAGACATGGAGCCCTTCCCTAGGAACAGCGAGCCGGCGTTCACGCGCGCAGCAGCCTGAGGTCGATGCTCTGACCCATCAGCGCGTAACCCTCGGCGTTGGGGTGGATGTCGTCGCCGGAGTCGTAGCGCGGGTCCAGCGCGTTCGGGTAGGCGTCCCAAGAC
>JBHEMB010000557.1:0-9315 GCA_046262855.1 Mycobacteriales bacterium
GGTCGCGGCGGGGGTGGCGGTGGGTGTCGCGGTCGGGGCGGCCGAGGGGCTCGGCTTGCCCTTGGGCCCGCGCAGCAAGATCGGCGCCTTC
This sequence comes from Mycobacteriales bacterium, assembly GCA_046262855.1. Taxonomy (GTDB): domain Bacteria; phylum Actinomycetota; class Actinomycetes; order Mycobacteriales; family SCTD01; genus RYN-111. The sequence goes on from JBHEMB010000557.1 coordinate 92, forward strand.
ACCTTGGTCTTCGCCGTGACGTCACCGGTACGCGAGGAGAACCCCGCCAAGGGGGCGGGCCCGCCAGGGGTGGACCCGGCAAGTGCCAGGCCGGACACCAGCAGGACGGCCGCCAGGGACAGGCGGTGACGCCTCACCTCGCGCGCCCGGCGCGGCAGCACATCGATCGCTGCACCTGTCGAGGTGGTCCGGCGTTGCGCTCTTCGGCTCATTTGCTCTTTCTCGGTTAGACCAACCGGCATACTTGAGTGCCGCAGATGGCCGTACCGGGTGATTCGCACCCTAGGGGAGACGGCTGGGCCGACATTCGGGGGGTCCGAGCCAGGTGAGTACCGGGCAGGGCAGCGCGGTGCGGCTCGCCGTCATCGTGCCTGCCCCGACCTTGCAGCTCGGTGGCGTCCAGCGCTTCGCGACCGAGCTCGTCCGCGCGCTCGGTGCTCATGCTGATGTCGTCCCCTTCCGGGTGCACCCGGCGGGGGGGCAGAGCCGCGTGCGGGCCGCGATCGACGGCTGGTCCGCCCTGCGGACCGCTCACCGCGCCGACCGCTTCGACGCGGTCCTCACCACCTTCCACTGGCCGGCCCGGCTGTGGCCCGTTCCGACCTACGGGGTCGTCCACGATCTGCGTCCGTGGCGCCAGTCCCCACGGTGGCACCCGCGGCTGGTCGCCCAGCGCCTGGTCTGCTCCACGTGGCAGGCCACCCTGGTCCCGTCGGCGCATGTCGGCGAGGACGTCGAGCGGCTGCTCGGCGGGCCTCGCGTTCTGGAGATCGGCGAGGGCGCGGACCACCTTCCGCTCGTGCCGGCCCAGCACCCTCGCGACCGGATCGTCGTGCTCGGCGGACGGGCAGCGCACAAGCGCGTCGCGCTCGGCGCTGCCGCAGCGGCAACGGCAGCGCGCCGCCTCGGTTGTGGTCCGCCGGTCGTCGTCGGCGGGGCAGCTCAGTCCTTGCCGGCAGACGTCGAGCGGATGACGAGCCCGTCCGACCAGGAGCTCGCCGCGCTGTTCGCGCGTGCACGTGTCGCCGTTGCCGCCACCGCCTACGAGGGCTTCGGGCTCGCTGTGGCCGAAGCTCTGCACGCCGGCGTACCTGTGGTCTGGTGCCGTGACTCCACGCTCGGTGCTCTGGTGGGCGACGGTGGGGTGTGCGCCGCCCCTGAGGTGACCGCTCTTACCGAGGCGGTGCTGCGTGCCTGGGCACACGGCGCCGAGCTGGTCAGGGCCGCGCAGCAAGCGGTCAGCCCGCACACCTGGGACGCAACGGCGCAGCGGGTGATGGCGGCAGTCACGTCAGGCGTGCGTACGTCTCCGACCTGATTGCGCGCCGGAGCGGGCGGTCGTACGTTGCACGACCGGCACCGGCCCGGCACAGGGGGACTCATGGCCGCGTCTATCGCGACACTCACCGTCATGAGGGGCGAGACCGACCTGCTGGCCGCACTGCTGCCCCAGCTCGGGTGGGCTGACGAACGGCACGTGGTCGAGACGGCCGAGGATGACGCTGAGACCAGGCGCGTCGCCGGGAACGCGAACGTCCATCACCACCCGCTGCCGCAGGAGGCCAGCTTCGAGGATGCTCGGGCTGCCGCGCTCCCTCACATCGCGTCCGACTGGGTGCTTGTGGTCGACACGGACGAGGTCGTCACGCCATCGCTGGCGCGAGCCCTCCGTGATCGCGTCGATGAGTGGCATGGCAGCGGCGTCGCGGGCGTGTGGCTGCCGCGTCGCAACACCGTCCTGGACAAGCCGCTGGCGCATTCCTCGGCCTGGCCCGACTACCAGCTGCGCATGCTGCGTCGCGACCAGCTGTCCTACACACCGGAACTGCACGCGCCGGCAGTGGTGACCGGGACGACCGAGCGCCTCCCGGCCGCTGACAGCTGTGCCATCGAGCACTACCCCTTCCGCTCGACCGAGCAGTACCTCGACAAGCTGAACCGCTACTCGAGTCTGGAGGCCAGGCAGCAAGGCGCAGATCCGGGGGCCTCACCAGCTCGCGCGGCGGCACGCGCCGTCCGTGACTTCCTCGCCAGGTACGTGAAGATGCAAGGCTTCCGCGACGGCGCGGTCGGCCTGCACTACTGCGTGACGATGTCGGCGTATCGCTACCTCAGCGAGGTCAAGCGGTGGGAGCTGCAGCACGTCAAGAGCCAGGAGCCTTGACGATGCGCGTGGTCTTCGGTGGTTATCCCAGCAACCGCTGGACCCCGGGGGGCAAGGAGCGGCTGCTCCATGACGCGGCGACAGAGCTGCGCGAGCTCGGCGTAGACGTCGAGCTGCTCGATCCCTGGGGATCTGCGGACCACCACTTCGACGTCCTGCACCTGTGGGGCTCCGAGCACTACCAGCACGAGATGGGCATCCGTGCGAAGGCTCGCGGAGCGGGGCTGCTGGTCACGAGCATTCTCGTCTACCCCACGACCTCGGTGGAACGGCGCACCCGCTGGTGGCGCTACGTCGATCCCCTCGTGCCGCTGGCCACGTCCTTCTCGCTGCGCCGGGACCTCCTTCAGATGGCCGACCTTGTCGTCTGCCTGGCCCGGGACGAGATCGAGCAGGTGCAGACGACCTACGGCGTGCCGGCCGACCGCATCCGGCTCGTCCCGGCCACTGCTTCCAGCGCCTTCCGGTCCGCGACACCGGACCTCTTCCTCGAGCGCGTGGGTATCGACGACCCCGTGCTGTGCGTCGCCCGCGTCGAGCCACGCAAGAACACCCTCGCGCTCGTCCGGGCTGCGAGAGAGGTCGGGCTTCCGCTGGTGCTCATCGGGGAGCTGGACCCCAACCATGCGAGCTACTGCGCAGCCGTCATGTCCGAGCTGGATCGCCTCCCCGCTGCGGCGCACATCCCGTTCCTCGCGCCCGACGACCCCCTGATCCCGTCGGCCTACGCGGCCGCCCGGGTCCATGCGCTCGTGAGCCACAGTGAGCAGATCGGCGTCTCGAGCCTCGAGGCCGGTCTCGCTGGCGCGACCCTGGTGGTCTCCCAGCTGCCATCGACGCGTGAGGTGTTCGGAGAGCTCGCCTGGTACGTCGACCCTCATGATCAGCGCAGCATCGAAGCAGCACTGCAGGCTGCCTACGCCGCGCCGCGGACCTCCGCACTGGCCGAGCACCTGGATGCGACGTACTCGTCGAGAGCAGCTGCCCGGCGGCTGAAGGGCCTCTACGCCGACGTCTGCTCAGAGCGCCGCGGGCCTGCGATCGGTCGGGTCGCGCAGCAGCCACATCGGTGCTGAAGCGGCCAGGGCAAGCAGGGTCGCGAGAGACAGCGAGACGGGCAGTGACCGGACCGGGTCTCCTGCCAGCACCAGGCAGGCCCCGAGCAGCGCGACACAACCGAGCAGGGCGTGAGCGGCCACCACCCGCGGAGGTGGCGACGTGAGCCTGAGCATTCCGACGTTGACACACGTCAGCACGACGGCCAGTGCGACCGCTGCGCCCTGCGCCCCGGCCAGTGCGGACAGGACCGAGCCGAGAACGACGCATGCTCCGGCAGCGACCCCGGCGAAGCTCGCAACGGCGCCCGACGAGCCACGGGCCTGCAGGAGCCGATCGGGCAGCCCGCACGCGGCACTCACGCCGTACCCGAGCCCGACGATCGCGAAGGTGAGCGCCGGGTAGTCCTGGTCGCCGTAGAGCAGCCGCCAGCCGAGCCAGCCGAACTGCATCCCGGCGACCAGGACCACCGTGCCCGCGCAAGCGATCGTCGTGTTCATCCGGGCAGCGCTTCGCAGATCACCGTCCGCGCGATGGGCGGTCACGAAGGCGGGCAGAGCGAGGACCGCCATCAGCGGGGCCACGACCGCCAGGAAGTCGAGCAGCCGGACGAGGGCGGCATAGCGTCCTGCAGCGTCCGCCCCGACGATGACGCGCAGGACCACGATGTTCGCCTGGCTCAGGACCGTCCAGCCGACCTGGGAAGCCACGAACATGCGCGAGGCGCGCCAGACGCCGCGCAGCCCTGATCCCGGCAGCGCCCGCTCGGCGGGACGGAGCAGACCGAGAGCGGCCGGCTGGATCGCGTAGGCAAGGAGGAAGAGCTGCCAACGGTGGCTGTCCGCGAGAGCGAGGGCGCCGATGACGCCGAGCGTGCCCACCGATCCGACCAGCTGCACGACGGCGATCGCGACCGACCGGTTGTCTGCCCGGGCAGCACCCAACCGGCCGGCAGTCGCGACAGAGGCAGACACGAAGCAGCCCACCGCGAGAGCGCTCAGTGCCAGCCCGCTGTCGCGTGCCAGGAGGCCGGAGGCTCCCGCGCAGACGGCCGTCAGCAACACCGTCAGCACGGTCAGCAGCTGCGGATGGCGGGTGCCTTCGGACGCCACGTAGGCGTCGCTGAGAGCCGCGTTCAACATGCCGCCGACGAGGCTCGCAACCGCCAGCCCGGTGGCGAACTCGCCGAAGCCTCGCACGTCCAGCGTCCGCGTGGTCAGCGCCAGGATGGCCACGCCAAGGACGGCCTGGGCCACCCTGCCGACGAGCAGGTTCGCGCTGCCCCGGAGGACGACGGAGGCGCTGGTCACGGGGCAGTCGAGGGTTGCAGCTCGAGCGCTGCCAGCCAGGCCGACGCCCAGGCGTCGTACGAGTAGTCCTTCGTCACGGCGTCGCGTGCTGTCCGGCCGCGATGACGCAGCTCCGAGGCGGAAGCGGCGAGCAGCGAGAGCAGCGCATCGGTCCACGGCCGCACGCCGTCGACGGCCAGGCCCCCGAACGCGTCGAGCACCTGCCGGTTGACGCCCACGGGCGAGCCGACGACCGGGAGCCCGACAGCGCCGTACTGGAGCAGCTTGTACGCGCACTTGCCGCGCGCCATCAGGTCGTCGGCGAGGGGCGCCAGGGCGACATCCCACTGGGTCATGGCGGTACCGACCTGGCTCTCCGTCCAGGTCACGCGGTCGACCATGTCCGTCAGGGCACCGAGCGAGGCCGTTCCGCTGCTGATGACCGTCAGCCGGGCACCGGTTCGGCGGTGAACCTCCAGGAGTGAGGGCGCGATGGCGAGCAGGTAGCGCTCAGTCGTCGGTGACCCGATCCAGCCCAGCCGAGGCGGGTCGTGCACGCCGTACTCCGTCTTGACCGGGTAGGACGCAGGATCGACGCAGCTCGGGACGACCACGACGTCGCGCGCCCATTCCGATGCCCATTCCGCCAGCACGACGTTTCCGGCGATCACCCGGTCGGCGGCACGGACCGCCGCCAGGCACTTGCTCGACTTGGGAGCCCAGCGACGCAGCGCCATCCCGCGGCCGTGGTCCCACTGAAGGGCGTCGTCGAAGTCGTAGACGCCATGCTCTGCGTTGCCGAGCAGCCGGGCCTCGATCGCGCCACGACTGAGTGGGCTCGCCTCCCGGTGCAGGAGCAGGGTCGCGTGCGAGCGGGACGCGACGTCGCGAATGCGCCGTTCGGCGGCGAGCAGACCCGGCAGGTCGTGCAGCAGGGCAGTGGGCCGGCTGTGCGGCAGTCCCAGGTAGTCGTGGCTGACGACCTCGAGTCCAAGGCGCTCGACCCACGCGAGCACTCGGACCCGCGCACTCGCACCGGCCCGCCCGTACGGAGCCACCGTCGTCAAGCTGCGCGGCACGCGAACCTCGCCCCGTCGAACTCGTTCTCCCACAGCCCCAGCATGGCGATCCGGAACAACAGGTACGGCGACCTCGAGGACCGGGCTTCGAGCTGCTCCGCTCCGGCCCGCCCGGCCCACCGCCTCAGGACCGAACGGCTGTCGCGGAGCTCGTAGGCGACCTCGTCGGCGAGGTAGGTCTGCACCATCGGCACGATGTCGACGGCGAGGCCCTTCTTGCGGTCGGGCAGCGCGACGTGAGGGAGCAGGTCCAGCAGCACCCGCCGCAGCGGCACCTTGAGGCTGTCCACCGGCGCATGTGCTCCGGCCGCGCGCACCAGCAGGGTGTCCAGGTAGGGGACTCGCGCTTCGAGCCCTGAGGCCATCGTGGCGCGATCGGTCTTCTCCAGGTAGACGTTGGGTAGCCAGCGGGCAAGGTCGTAGTGCTGCGCGCGGGCGCGCTCGTCCCCATGATTCAGGGCGGACCAGTCGCTGTGCAGTTGGTCGACCAGGCCGGCACAGGCATCGGGGCGCACCCGGTCGAGCAGGGCGACATCGCCGTCGAGCAGCGCAGCATGGCTGAGTGCACCGCCGCCCCAGAGCAGGGCCTCGACCGCTCGAGCCCAGGGCTTTCCCGACCGGACCGAGGCCCACAGCGGCGCGACCGGCGCCGTCAACGGACGGAAGGCGGTGCCGGGGCCGCCGAGCAAGCCCGAGATGCGGTAACGCCCGTAGCCGCCGAACAGCTCGTCCGCCCCCTCGCCACAGAGCACCACCTTGACGTGCTCGGCAGCTGCCCTGGCGAGCAGGGTCAGCGGCAGCGCCGCCGCGTCCCCGAACGGCTCTCCCTGCTCGCGCACGAAGTCGCGCGCGCATGCAGCCATCTCTCGCTGGGTCGCCGGGACGCTCGTGTGCCGGGTGCCCAGCTGGGCGGCGTTCGTCGCGGCGAGCGGGCTCTCGTCGCGGTCGGGGCTCTCCGGGAAGGCGAGCGTGAAGGTACGAAGCTCCGGCGCGGACTGCACCGCGACAGCCGCGAGCAGCGTCGAGTCCACGCCACCCGACAGGAAGCAGCCCACCTCGACGTCAGAGACGAGGTGCGCTGTCACGGAGTCCGCGACAGCCAGGTGGATCGGTTGCGGCTGATCCCGTGGAACTGCCGCGAACGGCGAGGCTGTCGAGCGCTTCCATCTCGTCCCGGTCTCGCGCTGCCAGCGGTACAACCGCCCTGGGACCAGCTTGTGGATCGCCTCGAACATGGTGCAGGTCGGCCCGGTGTGCCCGAAGGCGAAGTACTGGGCGAGCCCGAGATCGTCGAGCCGACGGCTCTCGGGGCTGAGCAGCAACGGACCGAGCTCGGAGCACAGCGTGATGCCGCCGGTGGCGTGCTGCAGTGCGTAGAGCGGCTTGATCCCGAAGGGGTCGCGCATCGCCAGCAGCGTCGAGGTCCGGCGGTCCCACGCGGCAAAGGCGTACATGCCCCGCAGGTCCGCCAGGGCGGCCGGCTCGTCCTGGGCCAGCAGGTCAGCCAGCACCCGGGTGTCTGAGCGCTCGGCGGGGTTTCCGAGCGCGGCGGCGAGCTCCGGGTAGTTGTAGATCTCGCCGTTGAAGGTCAGGGCGATGGACCTGTCGCGGGAGGCCGCGGGCTGCGCTCCCGCCCTGCCCAGGCCGATGATCGACAGCCTGGTGTGCACCAGGAGCACGCCCTCGGCAGGCTCGTGGACGCCGTGCTCGTCCGGCCCACGACGGCTCAGCATCGCGAGCACCTGATCGAGGTGCGGACGCCATGCGTCAGCTTCCGTGGTCGCGAACACGCCGCACACCGCTGCACCCCCTCAGGACCGGCCGCTGCACCACCCGTTGTCCCGCTGCGTGAAACGCGCGCATCATGTCACCCGTCCAGCCCATCCGCAGCCTCGAGGACGAGGAGGTAAGGCGGTTGTCCCGACCCGTGCACGCGGCCCTGAAGCGCTCGATCGACGTCGCTGGCGCGCTGGGCGCCTTGCTCCTGCTCAGTCCGATGTTGCTGGCGGCGGCTGTCGCGGGGCGACTCACGATGGGCAGGCCGGTGCTCTTCCGGCAGGAGCGAGTAGGTCGCGACGCCGAGCGGTTCACGCTCTGGAAGCTGCGCACCATGACCGACGAGCGGGGGCCCGATGGTGCCCTGCGGCCGGACGCGGAGAGGCTGACCCGGCTCGGCGCGCTGCTGCGGGCGACCAGCGTGGACGAGCTGCCGGAGCTCGTGCAGGTGCTGCGAGGTCAGCTCAGCCTGGTGGGTCCGCGACCGCTGCTCGTGCAGTACCTGCCGCTCTACACCCCTGAGCAGGCGCGCCGTCACGACGTCCGCCCCGGGATCACCGGCTGGGCGCAGGTCAACGGTCGCAACGCCACGTCCTGGCCGGACCGGCTGGCACTGGACACCTGGTACGTCGACCACATGTCGCTCTTCCTCGACCTCCGGATCCTGTGCCGCACGGTCGCCCAGGTCTTCCGACGCGCGGACATCACGTTTGAAGGGCATGCGACCATGCCGGTCTTCCAGGGCGCGGAGGAAGAAGCCGCCTCGACGGTGCCACCGCCGTAGCGACACCCAACAGGGCGGCGGCGACCAACGGGACCGCGGCGAAGTGCAGGGTGTAGTCCTGCGCTGCCTGGATGGTCAGCGACGCGAGGCCGGCCGCGCCGACGGCGATCACTGATCCGGAGCGCGGGGAGCGGCTCAGCATGACGAACCCCCACATGCCGAGGGCGACGGCCAGCACGCCTCCCGGGACACCTGTCTCGGCGGCTTGCTGCAGGTAGCCACTGTGCGCCCACCGGTCGTCGAGCGGGTCGGCGAGCGCCATGGGGCTGACCCGCTGGAAGAGGTCGGGACCCACGCCGAGCAAAGGGTGCTGCCGCGCCTGCTCGAGCGCTTCGTGCCAGAACGCCGGTCGCCTGCTGGTCAGAGTCGCCTCGACAGCACGTGCCTCGGTGCTGCTGTCGTCGGTCCCGTCGTAGGTCGCGCCGAGCACCACCGTCACGGTCACGGCAAGCCCCAGCAACGCGGCAGCCGCCGCGGCAAGCCGACGCCCGTTCCGCGCGGAGAGCGGCCGGAGCAGCGCCGTGACGGTCACAGTGATGCAGAGGGCTGCGAGGGCGGTCGCCGACTTCGAACCGGTGAGAGCCGTCACCGCCAGCATGCCGCCGGCCGCGGCAAGCAGGCCGGCTCGAACCGCCCTGACGCGGGCGGTCACGGCCGCCAGACACAGCGCCGCGCACGACTGCGCGGCGAGCGCCCCGTCCGCGTTCCCGTACCCGAGTGGACCAGCGAGCGGATCGCTTTGCAAGGCGTCGTGCCCGAGCAGCACGGCCGATCCGGCCAGCACCCCGATGACGACCGGGGTCACGAGCAAGGACAGGGACGCCAGCATCCTGCCGGCCAGCAGGCACGCAACGCCCCCCAAGAGCAGCGCGGTCTGGTTGGACGGGTGCGATCCGGGGCGGTGGGCCGCTGACAGCTCACTCCAGCTCAGGGAGAGAACGAGCAGCAGCAGACCCACCGCGTCCGTCTGCCGACGAGTCGGCCGACCCAGATCGCCGATCAGTCTGGTGCTCCGCACCGTGATCAGTCTGGTGCTCCGCACCATGATCAGGCTGGTGCTCCGCACCATGGACCGA
>JBHEMB010000558.1:0-2510 GCA_046262855.1 Mycobacteriales bacterium
GGACGGCGGCGCTCTACGTGACGGCCTTCCTCGTCACCACGCACGGGATGCCCTGGCTCGTGGGGGCGGTGGTCGTGATCGTCCTGGCTGCAGGATTCGGCGCGCTCTTCGAGCTCGGCCTCGTGCGCTGGTCCCGTGACGCCGACCCCGTCGTCACGTCGATCCTCACCGTCGCCCTGAGCGCCACCATCTTCGCGACGGAGATCAACCTGCACGGCAACAACCCGACGTTGCTGGAGGCTCCGGTCTCGGGCGGCATCGACGTCGACGGCGTCATCGTGTCGCCGACGCAGATCGCGGCGATCGTTGTCGCGGCGCTGCTCGGCTTCGGGCTGCAGGCGTTCTTGCGGCGCACGGACTTCGGCCTCGCCATCCTGGCAGCGGCAGACGACGCGTCCGCCACCCGGCTCGTCGGTGTCCGGGTGTCGCGGGTCCGGCTGGTGCTGTGGGCGTCGTCCTTCGCGCTCGCGGCGGTGGCCGCCCTCCTCGTGGAACCGACGGTGGGTGTCATCACGCCCGGGTACGCCAGCACGCTGTACCTGGGTGGCCTCGCGGCGGCCGTGATCGGAGGGCTCGACAGCCTGCCCGGCGCTGTCGTGGGTGCCACGGTGCTGGGCATGGCGCAGGCGCTCGCCGACAGGTACCTGAAGGACCTCGGACTGAGCGGCCTGGGCTACGTCGTGACGCTCGCCCTGCTGCTCGTCGTCCTGCTGGGCAGGGCCTACGCGCCCGAGGTCAAGCGGCGGTTTGCCGCACCCGTGGAGGTGGCGGCGTGACGGCCGTGACGCTGCCTCTCAACAAGGGCTTCCGGCTGCAGCTGCCGCTGCTCCCGGTGGGCCTGCTGCTGGCGCTCGTGCTCCCGGGGCTGTGCGCACAGACCCCGCTGCTCAACGAGCCGCATGCCCTGATCCTCACCGAGGGCTGCGTCCTCGCCATCGCCGGGTTGTCGCTGAACGTGCTGCTCGGCTATGCCGGCCAGATCTCCCTCGGCCAGTACGCCTTCGTCGGCGTCGGCGCCTTCACGACGGGTCTCGTGACGGGGGTCAACGACCTCCGGCTGCCCTGGGCTGCCGGACTGGTCGCCTCGGCCGCCGTGGGCGGGGTGATCGCCTTGCTGGTGGGCCTGCCTGCCCTGCGGCTACGCGGCCTGTACCTGGCTGTCGTCACCATCAGCGTCGCCTACGCCGCGTCGGAGTCGCTGTTCCGGGTCGACTGGATCGGGGGCGGCTCCGCCGGAAAGGTCGTCCCCCCGCCGTACTTCGGGTCGCACGCGCTCAGCACCTCGGTCGATGCCCTCACCATCGGCCTCGTGCTCCTCGTCCTGCTGCTCCAAGTGGACGTGAACCTGGTCCGTTCCCGTGTCGGCCGGGCCTTCCAGGTGCTCAAGTCCGACGAGTCCGTGGCGGCCTCCTTCGGAGTCGACGTGGCGCGGTACAAGCTCACCGCGTTCGTGCTCTCGGGGGCCATCGCCGGCATCGCCGGCTGTCTCGACGGCGTGGCCTTCGGAACCGTGACCGGTCAGTCGTTCGACTACTCGCACGCCCTCGCACTCCTGGTCATCGTCGTGCTCGGTGGGCTCGGCAGCCGCACCGGCATCGTCATCGCGGCCTTCCTCACCACCGTCTACCCACCGCTGCTCATCGCTCTGTTCGGCGACGGCTTCCGCGGCTGGGACCAGACCGTCAACGGGATCGTGCTGCTGCTCACGGTGGCCTTCCAGCCACGCGGTTTCGCCGGTGCCTTCCGAGATGCGGCGGAGCACCGCCGGATGCGGGCGGGCGGCGCGCCGCCCCTGCCCCCCACCCGACCTCACCTGCCCGACCTGGGCCGGCCGGCAGGGATGCCGGCGCCGCGCAGGACCGGGACGCGTGAGCCTGTCCTGGAAGCGCGCAACATCAGCGTCCGATTCGGGGGGCTCCAAGCGGTCGACGACGCGGGCCTGCGGATCGACCGCGGAACCATCGTGGCGCTGATGGGCCCCAACGGCGCCGGCAAGACCACGATGTTCAACGCCCTCAGCGGCGCGCTTGCCCCTGACCGCGGGACCGTGCACTTCCTCGGTGAGGACGTGTCGGCGCTGCCGCCGCACGCGCGGGCGGCCCGCGGCATGGGACGCACCTTCCAGCTGATCGGGCTCGCGAAGGAGCAGTCCGTCTACGAGAACCTGCTTATCGCGCAGCACCTTGCCGCGCCGTACGGCGTGCTCCCCGCCCTCACGAGCCTCGGCTCGCGGGCCTGGGAGAGAGAGCTGCGCACTCGGGCCGACCGGACCCTGGAAGGCCTCGGGTTCGGGCACTTCCGTGACACCCCCGTCGGCCGGCTCAGCCACGGCCAGCAGCGCATCGTCGAGATCGGCTGCGCGCTCATCACGAGCCCGGAGCTGCTCATGCTCGACGAGCCGAGCGCGGGCATGAGCCCCGCGGCGTCGGAGGATCTCGCGGCGACGCTGCTCGACATCCGCGACCAGCTGGGCAGGACGGTGCTGCTCATCGAGCACAACGTCCCGCTGG
>JBHEMB010000559.1:0-3642 GCA_046262855.1 Mycobacteriales bacterium
GTTCGGCACTGCTCGGCCACGAGGTCGAACGCCGGCCGGCAGGCCAGGACCCCGCCGAGCGTCGTCACCTCGACCGTGCCGGTCAGCGCGAGCCGGCCGTGGTCGCCGACGTCCGAGCCGCGGGCAGCCGGGTCGACGACGACCGGCTGAGTGGCGGCCTCGTCCCACGCGATGTGGTGCCCGGGATCGCCGCTGACAACGAGGTCGCTGGCCCGGAGCAGGCGCCCCGTGTCGGTGCGGACCAGGAGCGGGCCGTTGGTCCAGCGGCGCACGAACGGCTCGTCGTACCAGCCACGCTCGATCATCACGTTCGTGATCGCCAGCGCCAGTGCCGCGTCCGTGCCGGGGCGGACCTGCAGCCACGGATCGGCCCTGGCCGCCAGCCCCGCTCGTCGGGGGTCGACGACGACGAGCTTGACACCTCGGCGCAGGGCCGCCTTCGTCGCGGTCGCGTGGGCAAGCCGCGACACCGTGGGGTTGTAGCCCCAGAACAGGATGCATCCGGCCGCGTCGAGGTCGGGCATGTACTCGCCCGGCACTGACGCACCGTACGTGTAGAGCGACGCGAGGTAGCGCCCCCAGCCGCACAGCTCCATCGCTGTGACGAGGTTGGGGCTGCCGAACGCTCGCTGCAGCCGCTGGATCCAGTCGACGCAGTCGACGATGGCCGACGTCGAGGGCGATACCGAACTGAACGCGACAGACTCCGGGCCGTGATCACGGGCCAGCGCCCGGATTCGGTCGGCGACGGTGTCCAATGCCTCGTCCCAGCTGATTCGCTCCCAGCCGGGGTCTGACGCCCCCTTGGCGCCCGTGCGCTTCAGCGGGTAGCGGAGCCGGTCGGGGTGAGCAGCAATCTCTGGTGCCGCTTTCCCCTTGACGCACAGCGCCTTCCCGGTCGGGTGCGACGGGTCTCGGCCGAGCGTGAACGTCCCGTTCGTGATGGTCGCCCGCGCCCCGCACCGGGAGACGCACAATGGACAGTACGTGGCCGCCTCGTTCGAAGACTGTGCGTCCGACATGACACCGTCCCCTCTCCGCCACGTCCCGACTGGGCGTGCGGTGCCTCCGGCCCGGGCCGACAAGAAACGGTACACCGGCCATGAGCTCGAAGGCTGGCCCACGGGTGGCGCCACGTCCCGTGAAATTGAACCCTGCTCCAACGCTCGCGTGCCTCGGCTCTTTCCCTGAGGCAATCAGCGCTTCCGGCCCCGCGGGAGAACCGCACCGGCAGGGCGCCCGTATAACGGCACCTCCCGACCGCGCGGCAACACCGGACCGTGGCTCGGACGTCGGCACGCACGAACTGGTGCACCTGTCATTGCTGGCGGAGGAATCGCAGGACGGCAAGTACCCGGCGGTGATCGCGTTCGCCGGGCGGCAGGTCCAGCTTCATAAAGATGTTGCGGACGTAGCCCTCGACGGTCTTGGGACTTACGAAGAGCTCTTCTGCAAGGCCGGTGTTGGTAAGCCCCTGTGCCATGAGGCCGAGAACTTCGCGCTCGCGATCGCTCAGCATCGCGAGGGGATCCTGCTCGCGGCGGCGGCCGACGAGCCGGGTGACCAGCTCAGGGTCGATCACCACCTCTCCGGTAGCGACGCGACGCACATCGGCGGCGAATGCACCAAGGTCTGACACTCGGTCCTTGAGCAGGTACCCGACGCCTCCGTCGAAGTCGTTCATGAGTCGCAACGCGTGGTGGACCTCGACGTGTTGCGAGAGCAGCATCAGCCCGGCCTGCGGCGCGGTAGATCGGATCGTGGCGGCGGCTTCGATGCCCTCGTCGGCGAAGCCCGGAGGCATTCGCAGGTCGGTCACCACGACGTCCGGTGCGTTGCGGCGCGCGAGCTCGACGAGACTCGGGGCGTCCGAAGCCTGACCCACCACTTCGAACCCCACTTCGGCGAGGATCCGCGCCAGCCCTTCGCGGAACAGCACCGAGTCATCAGCGACGATCACCCGCACGGCAGCACCGTCAGGATCCGAGTGCCGCCCCCGACAGGGCTATCCAGCTGCAACCATGCACCGAGCGCCGCGAGCCGGTCGGTCATTCCCTGGATGCCACCGCCCACACTGCGGGTTGCCCCGCCGCGCCCGTCGTCGGCCACCTCCACCCTCAGCCCCTCATCGACCTTCGTCACGCACACCGTGACCAGGCTCGCGTCGGCGTGCCGGGCGGCATTGGCGAGCGCCTCGCTGACGAGGAAATAGGTTGTCGCCTCGATCTCTCCGGGCAACCGATCGTCCAACACCACCGACAACTTGACCGGCACCGAGGATCGGTCGGCGAGCGTCTCGAGTGCCGCGCCGAGCCCCTGCTCGGTGAGTACCATCGGGTGCAAGCCGTGTGCGAGCTCCCGGAGCTCTGACGTCGCGTCCAGCAGCTGCGCCCGCACGTCGCTGACGCGGGCCGCCAGTGCCGGGTCCGCTCTCGCCCGCTCCGCCAGGCCACCGAGCTCGAGGCCCAGCGTCACCAGGCGCTGCTGCGCACCGTCGTGCAAGTTCCGCTCGATCCGTCGCCTCGCCGCGTCCTCTGCAGTCACGATGCGACGCGCCGCAGCCTGGAGCTCTTCGGCTTGCCGCTGCGAAACGATGACGAGCGCCGTCTGGCCAACAAGATCCGACAGCAGCCGATCCTCCGCGACGGTGAGCGACTCACCGGCCGACTTGCGCAACGCGATCGCACCCAGGACGGTGCCATGGTGCTCCACCGGCCGGACGTACCACTGCGGCCGGAAGACCTCGTACAGCGTGCGAGCCGTCTCCTCCACCGCGCCCGGCCAGGCTGCCGCAGGCACGAGCCGCTCGTCGCCGCCGACCCACACCACCACCTCGCGCGCACCAACCGCGTTGGCGACCGTTGTCGCGATGCCCGCCAGGAGCTCCTCCGGCGCGCCTTGGATGCGGGAGGTGAGCTGCGCGAGTGCCTCATACGGCGTGGTCCGGTGACCATAGACGAGGCGGTCGGCGACCCGCTGAGCACGCCGACGGAGCGGCTCCGATACCACTGCCACCACCGCAGTCGCTATCAACCACAGCACCCCGCGCCCTCCGGGCACAAGAGTGCCGACGCCGGCCACCATGGCGACGTAACCCGCGGTGATGATGAGCACCATCGCGCCGATCACGATCGTCTTGTTGATCACCGGGGTCTATGTCGTAGAGGCGGTACTTGAGGATCGCGATCCCGGCCGCCACCGGGAGCAGCGGCAGCGCGAGCAGCCCCGGCACGGGGCTACCTACGAGGACCAGACCGCCGGCGAGGAGAGCGATGTCCACGACGACCGCGTACACCAGCCAGCGCATCTGGCGCACCTCGTCGCCTCGCGCCCGGCGGATGCGAACCAGAATCGCAGCCGTCCAAATGACTTGGAAGAGCACATAGCTGGTCAGCCTCAGGCCGTCCCAGAAGTTCTCGGCGTGACCCAATCCGGGCACGTCCAGCGGATGGCGGGCGACGATCGCCGTGCGGTCGTAGTCCACCGGCCAGAGAGCCGACACGAGGGAGAGCGCGAACCCCACCGCCAGCATCCCACCGACGGCGACACGCCATCGGGGCGAGAGCAGCCGACCGTCCGGGAAGGCCATCAGCGTCCATCCGGCCAGCGCGATCACCAGGGAGAGGGGCCAGACCCCGACCC
>JBHEMB010000560.1:0-5721 GCA_046262855.1 Mycobacteriales bacterium
GAACACGCCTGCTCTGACGATCGACGCGGGCCCGACGATCACCTCGGTGAGCCCGAGCAGCGCTGCTGCGGGTACGTCGAAGACCATCACGATCTCCGGCCTGCACTACGACAGCCCCTCCCAGTCCGACCCCTTTGCCAAGCCCACCGTCCAGTTCTCTATCCCGCCGACCGGAGGGGCTGCGCGGCAGGCCGACTCTTCCGTCTCGGTGGGGACCGTGACCGTGACCAAGGCCAACGGGGTCACCACCACCTCAGACACGGTCTCGTTCCCGCTTTCGGTTTCGAGCACTGCGCCTCCCGGCCTTCGTGACATCGTGCTCACCAACCCGAGTGACAACGGTTCGGTGCTCTGCGCCGGCTGCTTCGGCGTGGACAACCTGACGGTCTCTCCGACCAGCGGGGCCAACACCGGCGCCAAGACGATCGCGCTCACCGGTCCCGGGGTCGTGGCAGGCAGCTCTGCCAAGCTCGTCCGCGCGGGTGACCCGGCGATCCAGCCGGCGATCAACGGCAGCTCGCCGTCCGTGAGCGGCACGACCCTGACGGCTCAGTTCGACCTGACGGACGCGGCTCCCGGGCCGTACAGCGCCATCGTCACGGCCCCGAACGGCTCCACCTCGTCCTGCTCGTCCTGCTTCACGGTGACCGGCAGCACGCCGTCGATCACCTCGATCAGCCCGGCCGCGGGTGGTCAGGGCGCGACCAACCTGCCCATCACGGTCACCGGCAACAACTTCTCCCGCGGACAGCAGCTGGCCATCACGGATGTGTCGGTGCACGACGTGCTCTTCGTCAGCCGCACGACGCTGACGGCGAAGGTTGACATCGCCCCTGACGCGCCCACCGGTGCCAAGGACGCGAAGGCCACCAACGCCGACGGTGTCGCCTCTGGCACCAAGACCGGCGCTTTCACCGTGTCTCCTCCGCCGAAGCCGACGTCCGCTTCGCCGGCCAGCTACGGCCAGGGAGCCAAGGGCGTCAAGATCACGGTGACAGGTCCCGGCATTGCCGACGGGGCGAAGGTGAGCTTCGGTCCAGGCATCACTGTCACGGGAGTGGCGGTCACCCAGGGCACGGTCATCCCCATCGTTGCGCCGGATCCTGACGACACGCTCGAGGCCACGGTCACCATCGACGAGACCGCTCCGGCCAACCAGCGCGACGTCGTGGTCACCAACCCGGACGGTGGCGTCGGCACGCTGGCCAAGGGCTTCTCGGTCAACTTCGGTCCGAAGGTCACGGGCATCACGCCCGGGTTCCTCGAGCCGAACGCCGTCGACAAGCCGGTCACGATCGCCGGGTCGAACTTCTCGACAACCTCCGGCAAGACCGCCGTACCGACCGCTCCCGGCATCACCTTCAAGGACGTGGTGGTGGCCGCTGACGGCAACAGCATGACGGCCAAGGCGTCGGTGGACTCCGGCACCGCCAAGGGCCTCAAGAACGTGGTCGTCACGAACCCGACCGACTCCGGTGCGGGCACCTGCCCCGGCTGCCTCGCGGTCGCGACACCGCCTGCGCCCCCGACGGGCGTAAGCGTGGTCTCCACCGGCAGCAGCTCGATCACCGCCAAGTGGACGGCTCCGAGCGACAACGGTGGTGCTCCCATCACGAGCTACGTCGTGTCGGCGAAGGACTCCACCGGCAAGGCGGTCGGCACGGCTGGCACGACCTCCGGCAGCGCCACGCAGGGCACCGTGACCGGCCTCAAGCCGAGCACGCTCTACCAGGTGCTGGTCGTGGCCAGGAACGTCGCGGGTGACAGCAACCCGGGCAGCGCGGGTGCGCGGACGACCGGTACGACGTCGGGTGGCACGACCCTGCTCACGAGCGGTCACAGCCCGAGCCTCACCACGACCGGCCAGCGGATGAACCTGTCCGGCCGGCTGATCCAGGTCAGCACGGGCACGGGCATCAGCGGCGCCACTGTTGAGCTCGCGCTGGTGCCGGACATCGGCTCGGCGACCTTCCCGAAGGTCGTGACGAACTCGAGCGGCGTCTGGAGCTACAACTTCGCTCCGGTCTACAGCCACACGATCAAGACGCTCTACCGCGGTGACTCCTCGCACGACGCCACCCAGGCGCCGTCGTACCGCATGGGCGTCTCGACCAAGGTGACTGTGACGTCGCCGGCCAACGGTTCGCGCTCGTCGGTCCGCAGCCCGCTCGTGGTCACCGGCACGACCACGCCGAACAAGGGCGGCAACCTCATCACGCTGTACCGCTGGAACGGCAGCATCTGGGCAGCCGTCCAGAACGTCCGCGTGGCGAGCAACGGGACCTACCGGTTCACGGTCAACTTCTCGCGGGGCCCCTGGACCCTGAAGGTCGGCATCGGCCGGACGACCGGCAACTTCGTCGGGTACTCGCCGGCGTTCGGCGTCTACCGCGCCTAACCGCTGACGCACCAGAGGCCCGGGACGCTCGTCGTCCCGGGCCTCTGGCGTTCCTGGGCGTGCGGGAATCGCGGGTGCCGGTCTGCGCTTTGATGCAGGTGTGACCGCCGTGCTCGCCGACCCTCCCGACCACGCTGTCGCCGGCCACTACGGCGGCCCGTACGCCGAGCAGCGAGCCCTCGCCGCCGGTGAGGGCGTCGTCGACCTGTCACACCGGGACGTGCTGCGCGTCACCGGACCCGACCGGCTCTCGTGGCTGCACTCGCTCGTCTCCCAGCACGTCGCCGACCTCGCTCCCGGGGCTTCCGCTGAGGCCCTCGTCCTCTCCCCGCACGGCCACGTCGAGCACCACCTGGTGTTGACGGAGACCGGCTCGGAGGTGCTCATCCACGTCGAGCCCGGGACCGGCGCCGCGCTGCGGGAGTTCCTGGACTCGATGCGGTTCATGCTGCGGGTCGAGGTCACGCCGGTCGACGACCTCGTCGTCCAGTGGACTCCGGGCGACGGCTACCAGCTGGTGCCGTCGGTCACTGGTACGGCGGGAGTGCTCGCCTTCGAGGCGCTGCGCATCGCCGAGGGCCGGCCCCGGCTCGGACTCGACACCGACCATCGCACGCTCCCGCACGAAGTGGGATGGCTCGGCACCGCCGTACACCTCGACAAGGGCTGCTACCGCGGGCAGGAGACGGTCGCCCGGGTCTGGAACCTCGGCCGTCCACCCCGTCGGCTGGTCCGACTGCACCTCGACGGCTCCGACGTCTCGTTGCCACCCGTCGGCGCCGAGGTGCTGCTCGACGGTCGGGCGGTCGGGCGGATGGGCTCGTCCGCACGCCACTACGAGCAGGGCCCCCTCGGGTTGGCGTTGCTGAAGCGCAGCGTCCCCAGCGACACCGCCCTGGTCGTGGACGGCATCGCCGCCAGCATCGAGGAGCTCGATCTGGCCCAGCCCGAGTCCCCCGCCCGGGCGGCCGCCGACACCCGGTCCCTCCTGCGCCCGCCCCGCCGTTGATCCACGCGGCGTTTGCGCACTTTTGAGGTGCTGTTGAGTGATCCAACAGCGCGTCGATCAACGCAGGAGCGGGCCACGCGGGCGGATCTCCAGCCCTTGTGGGTCGCCGAGCCCCCGCGCCAACCGGTCCTCCGCCTGCGCGATGAGTGCCCGCACGAACGCCGGCGGATCGGCGCGCAGCTGCCCGGGCGTCCGGTGCAGCAGGTCGATCACGCGCGCCGCCGTCGTGTGACGGTTCAGCGTGTGCACGAGCTTTTCCTGGCTGGCGTTGTGCTCCTGCACTGAGTCGAGCTCCCCGCCCGACCCCGTCCCCACCAGGAAGACGTCCGGTCTGCAGAGGAACTGACCACCGAGGTACAGGTCGGGGTTCACGTAGAACGGCCACCCGCAGCCGATCATCGCGTCCACCGCCTCAGCCTCCGGTGGTGAGGCACAACCGCGGCTGGCGTCCAGCACCGCCCGGCGGGTCCAGCGGGTGCCGCCGACCGCCCCCTCGTCCAGCAGCCGCGTCAGGTGCTGGGTGGTCACGCCGTCGTTCACGGCTCCGAGGATCACTCCTCTGACGTCCCGGAGGCTCTCGCACTCCCGCGCCCCGTCGTAAGCGGCGCGGGTCGAGTCCGCGATCCGCGCTCCGTCCAGGCTCCAGGTGTCGACCGTCGTGATGTCCCAGCATCGGCGCACCGTGATCTGCTCGTACGACGGTCGGTGCACGTCCCTCCCGACGAGAACCTGGACGTGGGTGCTGTGCGGCACCCATGGCAGCTCGAGCGCCCGGAGGGCGAGCAGCCCCGTCACGACCGGCGCGGGCTGCGGCTTCCCGTCAGGTACGCGCTGCTTCGCGTGCTTGATCGCAGCGTGCGCGCGGGTGAGGTCGCTGACCGGACCGAACGCATACATCCCGCGCCAGAGCGCCGTGACGTCGCCGGCCTTCACCAGCCGGGAGACAGCCCTCAGGTCGACGCCCACGTCCACCAGCTCGCGAGCACTCACCGCGCGGGCGGACCGGCGCCCGAGCTGAACACCGATCGTCATTGCCTCAGCCATCCGCATGCCTGCAGCGTGAGCCGCCACGAGCGACCCCCGCTGACCGTCGTACTCCGCCTGTGGACAGCCCCTCCCCGGGTGATCCACGCGCTGTTGAAGCACTCTGGCGGGCCGGGAAAGTGAGTAAAGGCCGCGTGGATCAAGCAAGGGCTGATGGGCTGCGGCGCCCACCCCTGCGGTGATCCACGCGCTGTTGAAGCACTTTGGTACGCCGGGAAAGTGAGTAAAGGCCGCGTGGATCAAGCAGGGGGCTAGCGGCCGAAGAGGCCCTTCTTCTTCGGCTTGCTGGCGGCGGGCGCCGGGCGCGGCGCGGGACGCGAAGGCGCGGCCGGCGCTGACGGCTCGTCCTCCAGGCCCAGCGAGGACAGCTCGCGGAACAGGGAGGCCATGTCGGTGTCGGCGGGCGGGTACGACGGAAGCGGGGCGTCCTCGACCTCGTCGTCGAGCAGGTCCGCGTCAGTGTCGACCGGTGCGGTGGCGACCAGGGTGTCGCCAGAGGTGGCGGCCGTGGCGCTCAGCTCCGCGAACGCGTCGGAGGCGTGCAAGCGCTGCTCGGCGTGCCGGCCCCGGTTCTCGTCCTCGGCGGCGGCGCGGGCGACTTCGGCGGCCTCGAACTCGGCGGCGATGCGGGCGGCCTCGGCGGCCTGGGCCTCTGCAGCCAGCCGCGCCGCCTCCGCGGCCTCCGCCTCGGCGGCAGCGCGGAGCTCCTCCTCGACGCGGGCGCGCTCCCCGGACTCGGCGACCAGGCGGGCAGCGGCCTCGGCCTCGGCGATCTGGCGCGCCTCCTCCTCCGCGGCGAGGCGGGCGGCTTCCTCAGCGGCCTCCTTCTCGGCGGCGGCGCGGAGCTCGTCCTCGACCCGGGCACGTTCCTCTGCGGCAGCGGCCTCCTCGGCGATCCGGACGGCCTCGGCCTCCTCCGCGGCGACACGTGCAGCTTCTTCCTCGGCGGCGATCCGGGCGCGCTCCTCGGCGGCGGCGGCCTCGGCAGCGATCCTCGCGGCCTCCGCTTCGGCTGCCTGAGCTTCCACGGCTGCGCGCAGCTCGGCCTCGGCCCGGGCGCGCTCCTCGGCAGCGGCGGCCTCCTCCGCGGCAATGCGGGCGGCCTCGGCCTCGAACTCGGCTGCGATGCGGGCGGCCTCGGCATCCTCGGCGGCCAGCCGAGCAGCCTCAGCCTCGAACTCTGCAGCGATGCGCGCGGCTTCCTCCTCCGCAGCGATGCGCGCGGCTTCTTCCTCCGCGGCGAGGCGCGCGGCTTCTTCTTCGGCGGCGA
>JBHEMB010000561.1:0-4437 GCA_046262855.1 Mycobacteriales bacterium
TAGCCCGCGACGGTGTCCAGGCCCTCCTTGTAACGGTCGAGGGCGGCGTGCACGTCCTTGGACCCGTCGTACTCGCTGCCCTCACGACCGCCCCACATCACGAAAGTGGTCGCACCGAGCTCGACGGCCAGCTCCACCGCCTGCAACACCTTGCGCAACCCGAATCGGCGGATCCCCCGGTCGTTCGCGGTGAGCCCACCGTCCTTGAACACCGGGTGCGTGAAGGTGTTGGTAGTGACCATCTCCACCGTCATGCCGGCCCGCTTGACCGCCTCGGCCAACCGCCTGGTCCGGTCGGCCCGGGTCGAAGCGTCGGCGTCGAAGGCGAACAGGTCGTTGTCGTGCAGCGAGATCCCCCAGGCACCGAGCTCACCGAGCAGCTCGACGTACTCCCACGGCTCCAGCACCGGCCGGGTGGCCGCACCGAACGGGTCAGCCGCCGCCCAGCCCACCGTCCACAGTCCGAACGCGAACCGGTCTTCCAGCGTCGGTGCCCGCATCACCACTCCTTTGTTTGATGGATGAACATAATGCCGTTGTTGCGCTACCGTCAACGCCGTGGACGTCGCGACCTCGGCTCGGCAGGCCTCACTGCGCGCTGCCAACCTCGGCCTCGTGCTGCGCACGCTCTGTGGATCCGCCAGCGCCTTGTCGCGAGCCGACCTGGCGGCCCGGACCGGGATGACCCGGGCCACGGCCGCGCGCCTGGTCGACGAGCTCGTCGAAGCCGGCCTGGCCGATGAGCTCGAGCGCTCCGCTGAGGGCCGACGGGGTAGGCCGGCGACGCCACTGCGTCCGGGCGGCTCTGTCGCGGCGCTGGGTCTGCAGATCGACGTCACCTACCTGGCCGCGAGGGTGATCAACCTACGCGGTGAGGTCGTGGCGGAGCGTGTCGAGCAGGCCGATCTGGTCGACAGCGATCCGCGACCGGTGCTGGCCCGGTTACGGCAGCTGGCCCGACAAGCCAGCAAGGACGTGCCCGCCGGCTCCCAGCTGATCGGTGCGGGCCTGGCCCTGCCGGGGATCGTCGACTCGCAGCGGGGCGTCCTGCTCCGGGCACCGAACCTGGGCTGGGAGGAGCTCCGGATCGGCTCAGCACTCGGCCAGCCGGTCCGGGTCGGCAACGAGGCAGATCTGGCGGCCCTGACCGTCGCGCAGACCGCCCCCGGCCGCAGCAGCGAGCTGCAGGACTTCCTGTATGTCTCCGGCAATGTCGGCGTCGGTGGCGCCGCTGTGCTGGCAGGTCGGATCATGACCGGCAGTCATGGCCGGGGCGGCGAGATCGGGCATGTCTGCGTCGATGCGAGCGGGCCCCGGTGCGGCTGCGGGGCGCGCGGGTGCTTGGAGCAGTACGCCGGGCAGCACGCGCTGCTGCAGGCGGCCGGCCTGCCCCCCACCAGCCCGGTCGAGCTGGTCGCCGTGCGCGCCAACGACGGTGACCCGCGGGCCCAGCAGGCGCTGACCGCCGCGGTCAGTGCGCTGGGCATCGCCCTGGGCGGTGTCATCAACGTGCTCGACATCAGCACCGTGGTCCTGGGCGGGCACCTCGGGGTGCTCTCCCCGGGGCTGGAACAGCAGCTGGAGGCGCGCGTGCTCTCCTCGCAGTGGGGGCGACCGAGGGTGCTCGTCGCCCCCACCACCTCAGCACCCGCGGCGACCGGGGCCGCGCTGCACTGCCTGACCGAACTGCTGCAGCAGCCGGGCCGATGGCTGGCAGGTGCTGCCTGATGCCGCTGGTCGCCGGGGTCGACTCCTCCACGCAGTCCTGCAAGGTGGTCGTGCGCGACGCCAGCACCGGTGCGCTGATCCGCACCGGGCGAGCCGCCCACCCCGCAGGCACAGAAGTCTCGCCCAGCGCCTGGCAAGGCGCGCTGCAGCAGGCCATCACGTCTGCCGGTGGACTCGACGACGTGGCGGCCTTGTCCGTCGCCGGACAGCAGCACGGGATGGTCGCCCTCGACGAGACCGGTGACGTAGTGCGGCCGGCGTTGCTCTGGAACGACACCCGTTCGGCGGCCAGCGCCGCCGCGCTCGTCGAGGAGCTCGGCGGTGGCCAGGCCTGGGCCGATGCGGTCGGTGTCGTCCCCGTCGCGTCGATCACGATCAGCAAACTGCGTTGGCTCGCCGAGCACGAGCCGGCCAACGCAGCCTTGACGGCCGCGGTGTGCCTCCCCCACGACTGGCTCACCTGGCGTCTGCTGGGTGGCGCTGGGCTGGAGAAGCTGCGCACCGACCGGGGTGATGCGAGTGGCACGGGCTACTGGTCCGCCGCGACGGGGTACCGCCCGGAGCTGCTGTCCCTCGCACTTGGCCACGCTCCCGCCGTACCCGAGGTGCTCGGACCCTGCGAACTGGCCGGCAGCACTCCGAACGGCGTGCTGCTCGGACCAGGGACCGGGGACAACGCCGCCGCGGCCCTTGCGCTGGATGCGACCTCCGGCGACGTCATCATCTCGCTCGGGACCTCCGGCGTCGCCTGCGCCGTTTCCGACAACAGCAGTCACGACGGCACAGGCACGGTCGCGGGCTTCGCCGACGCGACCGGCCGCTTCCTGCCGCTGGCGTGCACCCTCAACGCAGCACAGGTCCTCGACGCCACCGCACAAGTGCTCGGCGTCACGCTGGACGAGCTGTCCGACCTCGCCCTGTCGGCACCCGCCGGCGCCGGCGGAGCGGTCCTGATCCCCTATCTGCAAGGGGAACGCACCCCGAACCGGCCCCTGGCCACTGGCGCGGTGCACGGCCTCACCCTGGGCACGACGACACCAGCGCACCTGGCTCGCGCGACCGTGGAAGGCATGCTGTGCGGACTGGCCGACGCGGTCGACGCCATCGTCGCGCAAGGCATCCCTGTCCGACGCGCCCTGCTCATCGGCGGCGGCGCGCAGTCAGAAGCCGTACGACGGATCGCGCCGGCCATCCTCGGCCTGCCCGTCGTCGTGCCCGCTGTCTCGGAGTACGTCGCGGACGGCGCCGCCCGCCAAGCCGCATGGGTCCTCAGCGGCGAACGGCAACCCCCGACCTGGGCCAGCCGGCAGGAAGCGACGTACGAGGCGGAGCCGGCACCCGAAGTGCGGCAGCGGTACGCCGAAGCACGCGAGCTGGTGCTGGAACGGCAACCATGACGTCGTGCGAGCTGACCGCGGGTGACGCCAGACTCACCCTGGACCCCATGCTCGGCGGCAGGTGGACCTCGCTGCGCATCGGCGACCTCGAGCTGTTGGGATACGGCGAGGTGCCCGGCGCCTATCCCCCGATCCTGTCGGGTTGCTTCCCCATGGCGCCCTATGCCGGAAGGCTCGGCTGGGGACGAGCAGACTTCCGCAGCTACGGCTTCACCCTGCCCGTCACGGCCTCACCGCACGCGATCCACGGAACCGTCCTGGACGTGCCCTGGCAGCTCGTCGAGGCTGGGCAGACCACCGCGGTCTTGTCCGTCCCGCTCGCACCGCCCTGGCCCTTCCGCGGCACCATCACCCAGCACCTCCAGCTCACCCCTCACGCCCTGCACGCACGTCTGACCCTCAGCGCCTACGAGGACATGCCGGCCACGCTCGGGTTTCACCCCTGGTTCCGCCGTCAGCTGTCCCGGGGCGGCCCTGTGTCGGTCGACCTGGCAGGCGGCCGTCAGTACCTGCGCGGGCCCGACGGGCTGCCGACAGGTGAGCTCACGGCGCCAGGGCCGCCGCCCTGGGACGACTGCTTCGTCGAGCTCTCCGCGCCCCCGCGGCTGCACTGGCCCGGAGCTCTCGAAGTGACTTTCACCTCTTCGCACGACACCTGGGTCATCTTCACCGAGCTCGAGACCGCGGTCTGCACCGAGCCCCAGACCGGACCGCCCGACGCCCTGCATCTCGGCCTTGCCGACATCGTGCCGACCGGCGGGTCGCTGACGCTGGCGGTCAGCCTGTCCTGGCAACCCCCGCCGGAGTCCAGGATCTGACCGATCACGTCAGCGTTACGTGCGGCTTCCGGGTCCGGCGTCTGACACTCGACCATCAGGCAGCCGAACTTCGGCGGTGGCGCCGGGCAGGACCGTCGCGGTGAAGGTGAAGGTCTCAGCCTCGATGCGCCAGGAAGAGGTGATGAGACCGAACGGCGAGTCCAGCTCGGCCTCGGCCCAGGTGATGTCGCCACCGGGGACCGGCCGGATCACGAAGCGCAGTTGGCGACGCGGCGCGTCGCTCCGTGACGTAGGGAGCCATGGCAACGCAGCGGGCCTGGTGCCGCTGGTGCGGCTCCCACTGATCGGGAGCGAACGGGCCAGGCATGGCACATCATGACTATTTCTTGAGCAGAAGGATGCACTCGGTCAAGTGATACAGCACAGTGACATGCACGAAATCAGGTGCGTCTAAGGCGAGATCTGGCATGCGCGTTGAACTCATCATCGCCGTGGCCGTCTCCACGATGCCCCTGGCCGCGTGCAGCGGCGGG
>JBHEMB010000562.1:0-2635 GCA_046262855.1 Mycobacteriales bacterium
CCGCAGCACGTCGTCGGCCAGCCGGTCGGAGTCGTCCCAGCGGGCAGCGTGATACTCGACGGGCAGGCAACGGACTCCGTGAGCGGCATCCAGTTCTGCCGCTACCGCTTGACAGGACGGCAGCTTGCGGCTCGCGATGACGACGTCGGCCCCGGCCGCCGCGAACGCGAGCACCATCTCGCGCCCCAGCCCGCGGCTGCCGCCGGTGACGATCGCCACCTGGTCCTTGAGGTCGCTGCTCATCGGCTCAGCTCCAGCACTCGTAGTCGGGCGGCTCGCTCGGACAGCAGCTCAGCCTTTTCTGACACGGGGATCGAGGGGTCCCGAGGCCAGAGCTGGTCGGCCCACAGCACCAGGTCCTCGAAGCCGCGGGCGACGCAGCCGGCAACGAGATCGGGGTCGGGCTGTGCCAGCCGGACGTAATGCACGAACGGTCTCTCGTGGTGGCCCGCCCGCAGCCGGTGCAGCTCGTCGCGGCACCGCACCGCCTCGTCGAGGTCGGCAACGCCGGAGGACAGCCACCCATCGGCGTTCCGGGCGGCCCGGCGCAGCGCCGGCGGAGAATGTCCGCCGACCACGATCGGCACCCGAACCTGGTCGCCGCAGACCTGTACGTCGTCGAAGGAGAAGTGACCGCCGCGGTACGAGATGGCCCCGCCGGCCCAGGCAGCGCGCAGGATGTCGAGCTGCTCGTCGAACCGGCTGCCGCGCTCGTCGAAGGAGATGCCGAGGGCATCGAACTCCTCCCGCACCCAGCCGGCTCCGACACCGAGGGAGAACCGGTCGCCGGAGAGCGCCTGCAGCGTCGCGGCCGCGCGAGCCACCAGCAGCGGGTGCTGCAGGGGCAGCACCAGGATGCCGGTAGCCAGCCGCAACCGGGTCGTTCCGGCAGCCACTGCTGCGAGCGAGACCCACGGGTCGTTGAGCACGGTGCCGGGGGAGAGCACCGGCTCGTCGAGCGGGTCGGCCGCAGCAGCGCTGCTGGTCGGGTGGCTGCTGCCGACCGTCGAGGGGATCACCAGGTGCTCACCGAGCCAGAGCAGCTCGAAGCCCGCCTGCTCCGCGGCTTGCGCGAGGGGCAGCAGCTCGGCGGTCGCGAGCCCGTAGGCCGCGATGCTGAAACGCGGCACGGTCAGCGGCCAGGTCGGGGTTCGGCCGGCATGCCCAGCACGCGCTCCGCCAGGATGTTGCGCTGGATCTCGTCCGAGCCGCCGGCGATCCGGTAGCCCGGCGCCCCGAGCAGGTGCGCGGTCCAGTCGTAGGTGCCCCACTCACCGGTGTCCGCGGCGAGTCGTGGCCCGAGCAAGAGGGCCGCGACCTCCGACACCATGGACATGCCTGCCACCCAGTGCAGCTTCTTGACCGAGCCTTCGGGGCCGGGCGGCTGCCCGGGCCGGCGCTCGGCGTCGGCGCGTGCCGCGCTGAGCTCGCCGACCCGCTCGTGCGCGTAGACCTCGGCGAGCCGTTGCCGCACGATCGGATCGGTGTCCCGGCCCAGCCACCTGGCCAGGTCCAGCAGCTCGCGGTACCCACCGCCGATCTTGCGGGGGGCGCCACCACCGCCGCGCTCGAAGCCGAGGGTCGCCAGGGTGACCTTCCACCCCGCGCCCTCGGGACCGAGCCGCAGCGAGTCGGGGATCCGCACCTCGTCGAGGAACACCTCGTTGAAGGAGCTGCCGCCGCTCATCTGCCGCAGCGGACGCACGGTGACGCCGGGGCTGTCGAGGGGGAGCAGGAAGGCGGTCAGACCGGCGTGCTTCGCGGCCGTCGCGTCGGTGCGGGCGATCAGCTCGCCCCAGCCGGCGAACTGGGCTCCGGAGGTCCAGACCTTCTGACCGGTGACAACCCAGTCGTCGCCGTCGCGCACCGCACGAGTCGACAGCGCAGCCAGGTCCGAGCCGGCGCCCGGCTCGGAGAACAGCTGGCAGGCCAGCTCGTCCGCCCGCAGGAAGGCGGGCAGAAAGCGGGCCTGCTGCTCCGGGGTCCCGAACATCGCGACAGTGGGGGCGATCAGCGCCAGGGTCACGTCGAACAGCTCGTGCCCGCCGGGGACGTCGAAGCGCAGCTCCTCCTCGTGGAAGGCCTCAACGTGGGCGGGCGAGAGGCCCGCACCACCCTGCTCGACGGGCCAGGACAGCGCCCCGAAGCCGGCGTCGCACTTGGTCTGGTGCCACCGCACGATGGCGTCCAGGTGTGACCGCTCCTCGTCCTCCGTGAGGTCGTGGAAGACCGACACGTCGAAGCGACCGACCCCCCACGACGGCTCGGCGGAGGTGCCGCGCTCGGAGGCATGTGCGGAGAGCCAGGCCCGAGCGCGCTGCCGGAAGTCCTCGACGGACTCCACGGCCGCGGGCGTCTCGAGAGTTGCCGTCACGCGTGTACCCGCTGGCTGATCGCCTGCTCAGGGCAGCTCCGCACGACGAGCTGGGCAGCCTCGCCGTCCGCGACCGCCCCTTCCACCAGCACCGGGAAGCCCTCGTCGTCCGGCTGGACGAGCTCCGGCGCCAGCGTGTAGCACCGGCCGTGGCCGCTGCAGCGGTCGGAGTCGATGACCAGGTCCGCCATCAGGTGCTCCACACCAGGGGCAGGCTCATCAGCCCGATCTGGGCGCCGTGGGCGACCACGTCGACGCCGG
>JBHEMB010000563.1:0-7000 GCA_046262855.1 Mycobacteriales bacterium
GACCACGCCGACCGCTTCGGTCTGGCGTAGCTCTACCAGCTGCGCGGGCGCGTCGGCCGCGGCGCCAACCGCGCGTACGGCTACTTCCTGTACCAGAAGAACCAGGTGCTCTCCGAGATCGCCGAGAAGCGGTTGAAGACGATCTTCGAGGCGAACGAGCTCGGCGCCGGCTTCCGCATCGCGATGAAGGACCTCGAGATCCGCGGCGCGGGCAACCTGCTCGGTGGCGAGCAGTCAGGGCACATCGCCAGCGTCGGCTTCGACCTCTACATGCGGCTGGTCGGGGATGCGGTCGCCGACTTCAAGCGCAGCGGCGGACTCCCCGGCGACCTCGACGAGGGCGCCCAGGAGCACAAGGAGACCAAGGTCGACCTGCCCATCGACGCCCATCTGCCGCACCAGTACGTGCCGGGCGAGCGGCTGCGACTCGCGGCCTACCGGCAGATCGCCGGGGCGCTCGACGACGCCGGCCTTTCCGCCGTACGCGACGAGCTGAAGGACCGCTACGGGCCGCTCCCCCCGCCGGTCGAGAACCTGCTGGCAGTCGCGGCCTTCCGCAACAAGGCCCGCTCGTTCGGCATCACGGAGGTCGCGGTCCAGGGCAAGCAGATCCGCTTCCTGCCGATGCCGCTGCGGGAGTCGCAGGTGCTCCGGCTCCAGCGGCTCTACAAGGGCTCGGTCTACAAGCAGGCCCTGGACACGGTGCTGGTGCCGATGCCGATGACCAAGCAGTTCGGAGGGCAGCCGCTGAGGGACACCGAGCTGCTCGCCTGGGCAGCCGACCTCCTCGAGGGAGTGCTCGCGTCGTCGCCCGTAGGCTAGTCGTGTGAACCGCACGCCATCGCTCCTGCTCACCGTCTCCGCGCTGTCCGTGCTCGTCCTCACCGGCTGCGGTGACGGGACGGTGCGCACGGGCGCGGCCGCGACGATCGGTGATGACCGGATCACCATGACGACCCTCGACGACTACGTGACGCGCGGCCTCAAGGACCCGACGGCCCAGCAGAAGGTCGGCACGGACAAGGCCGGCTTCGAGCGCGACGTGCTCGGCCGGATCATCCAGCACGACCTGGTCGTCGCCGCGGCCAAGGAGGTCCACGTCACGGTGGACGGCGCCGACGTGGACGCCTACACCTCCGATCTCGACCAGCGGATCGTCCAGAGCGGTCAGGGCGCCAGCCTGGAGGCAGCGGCAGCCGCTGCCGGCATCGCCAAGGCGGACCAGAAGGAATTCTTCACCGACCTCGTGCTCAAGGAGGCGATCGCGGACAAGCTCACCGAGGACCTCGCCGTCCCGGACTCGGTGCTGCGGGACGGCTACAACCAGAACATCGGCAACTACGACAAGGTGCACTCCGCGCACATCCTCGTCGCGACGAAGGCACTCGCTGACCGCATCCTCAAGCAGGTCAAGGCGAACCCGGCATCCTTCGCGAGCCTCGCGGCCAAGTACTCCACCGACACCAGCAGCAAGGCGAACGGCGGTGACCTCGGGTTCCAGGGCAAGGGTGCCCTCGTGAAGGAGTTCGAGGAGGCGATCTTCCGGGCCAAGCCGGGAGCCTTCGTGGAGGCGCACAGCCAGTTCGGCTACCACGTCATCCATGTGATCGAGCGCAAGACAGTGACCTTCGAGCAGGCCAAGCGGGACCTCCGGCGCCAGGTGCTCCAGGCGCAGCGCAACGAGCGGCTGGCGGTCTTCTTCGCCAAGGTCGCGAAGGACCTCGGGGTGCACGTGAACCCGCGCTTCGGCGTGTGGGACGCGGCCAACCAGGACGTCGTGGTGCCGACGGTGTGTCCGTCGTCCGCCTTCTCGTCGCCGAGCCCCCGCGCCGGTGACCTGGCGGCGCCGGCGCCGACGGACTCGCCCGCGCCCTCCTGCAAGTAGCCGTGCGCCACGGCGAGCGCCTGCTCGAGGCGGTCGAGGTCATGGACCGGCTGCGCTCGCCAGGCGGCTGCCCGTGGGACGCGAAGCAGACCCACACCTCGCTGATGCCCTACCTGCTCGAGGAGGCCTACGAGACCTACGAGGCGCTGGAGACGGGCGACCTCGACCACCTGCGTGAGGAGCTCGGCGACCTGCTGCTTCAGATCCTCTTCCACGCGCGGATCTCGGCGGAGTCCTCATGGTCCATCGACGACGTCGCAGGAGACCTCGTCGACAAGCTCGTACGGCGGCACCCGCACGTCTTCGCGGGGGCGAGCGCCGACGACCTCGAGGGCTCGTGGGAGACCTTGAAGGCCGCGGAGAAGGGTCGCGTCTCCGTCACCGAGGGCATCCCGTTGGGGCAGCCCGCGCTGTCGCTGGCCGCGAAGCTGCAGCGCCGGGCAGCGCGCCTAGGCGCCCCGGTGGGGTCGTTCGAGGGAGTGGGCGGGGAGCTGTGGGAGCTCGTCGCCCGCTGCGTCGACCAGGGGCTCGACCCGGAGGTCGAGCTGCGGACGGTGGCCCGTGCCTACCGCGACCGGCTGCACGAGGTGGAGACCTCGGAGCAACCGCCGCAGACCGCTGAGGAGTGGTCCGCCGCCCTCGACTGAGGGGGCAGAGGGTCGTCGGATCGGTTTCTCCGGCGTCGTGGCAGGCGTCACGTCTGCGGCACATCCGCGCCTCGGTAGGCTCGGGCAACCCCGAACCGAGGAGTGACGATGGCGTCCATCGAGGCTGTTGGTGCCCGCGAGATCCTGGACTCGCGCGGCAATCCCACCGTCGAGGTGGAGGTCGCCCTGGAGGACGGAACGCTGGCGCGCGCGGCGGTCCCCAGCGGTGCGAGCACCGGCGCGTACGAGGCCGTGGAGCTCCGTGACGGCGGGAGCCGGTACGGCGGCAAGGGCGTCAGCAAGGCGGTCGACGCCGTGCTCGACGACATCGGCCCCGAGCTGATCGGCATGGAGGCCACCGAGCAGCGGCTCGTGGACCAGGCCCTCATCGACCTCGACGGCACGCACGACAAGAGCCGGTTCGGCGCCAACGCGCTGCTGGGCGTCTCCCTCGCCGTCGCGCGAGCAGCCGCCGAGTCGAGCGGCCTCCCGCTGTTCCGCTATGTCGGCGGCCCGAACGCGCACCTGCTGCCCGTGCCGATGATGAACATCCTCAACGGCGGCGCGCACGCCGACACCAACGTCGACGTCCAGGAGTTCATGATCGCGCCGATCGGTGCGGCCACCTTCTCCGAGGCACTGCGTCAGGGCGTCGAGGTCTACCACGCTCTCAAGGCCGTCCTGAAGAAGCGCGGCCTGGTCACGGCTGTCGGCGACGAGGGCGGCTTCGCGCCGAACCTGGACAGCAACCGCGCCGCTCTCGACCTGATCGTCGAGGCGATCGGCACCACCGGCCTGACCGTCGGCACCGACATCGCGCTCGCCCTCGACGTCGCAGCGACGGAGTTCTGCGAGCAGGGCGTGTACGTGTTCGAGGGCGCCAAGAAGACCGCCGAGGAGATGTCGGCCTACTACGCCGACCTGGTCGCGAACTACCCGATCGTGTCGATCGAGGATCCGCTCGACGAGAGCGACTGGGACGGCTGGAAGCACCTGACCGACTTGCTCGGCGCCAAGGTCCAGCTCGTCGGCGACGACCTGTTCGTGACCAACCCGCAGCGGCTCGCCGACGGCATCGCGAAGGGCACCGCGAACGCGCTGCTCGTGAAGGTGAACCAGATCGGGACGCTGACCGAGACCCTCGACGCGGTCTCGCTGGCGCACCGCTCGGGCTACCGCTGCATGATGAGCCACCGCTCCGGTGAGACCGAGGACACCACGATCGCCGACCTCGCCGTCGCGACCGACTGCGGGCAGATCAAGACCGGTGCCCCGGCGCGCTCCGAGCGGGTCGCGAAGTACAACCAGCTGCTGCGCATCGAGGAGGAGCTCGACGACGCGGCACGCTACGCCGGGGCGGCTGCCTTCCCCAGGTTCCGCGCCGCGCAGGCGTAGCGTTTCGGGGTGCCCTCCAAGCGTCGACCGCAGAACAGCCGCGCCAAGCGGCAGGTCAACGCCGTCCGCCGTACCAAGGCGCCTGAGCCGGCCTCGCACAGGAGGGGGCTCACCACCCGCGCTGCCGTGCTGGGTCTCGTGGTCTGCGCGCTGGTGGTCAGCGCCGCGCTGCCGCTGCGCGAGTACCTGTCGCAGCGCAGCGAGATCGAGGCCGCACGTCAGGAGCTGCAGGCCAAGGCGGCCAGGGTCGCTGCGCTGGAGCAGCGC
Organism: Mycobacteriales bacterium; assembly: GCA_046262855.1. Taxonomy (GTDB): domain Bacteria; phylum Actinomycetota; class Actinomycetes; order Mycobacteriales; family SCTD01; genus RYN-111. Next base: position 4,195 of record JBHEMB010000563.1, read on the forward strand.
AAGCAGCTGCTCGAGGACCCCGCGTACGTCAAGCAGCTGGCCCGCGAGCGGCTGCACTACGTCATGCCGGGCGAGATCGCCTACGTCGTGCTCAGTCCGTCGGCGTCGCCTGCACCCGGAACGGCGGGTCGCGCCGGCGTCGCCGCGACCGGCCCCGAGGCGCCGTGGTACTCGCAGGTCTGGGGGAGCGTCCGGGCCGCCGATCGGCCTGCGCCGCTGCCCCGTCACACGCCGTGACGCTCGACCCCCGGGACGTCCGAGCGGTCGGCCTGCAGCTCGGTCGGGAGCCACGCGCGATCCGCGCTGTCGCGCACCGCTGCGGCTGCGGCCTGCCCGACGTGGTGGAGACCCATCCGCGCCTCGAGGACGGCACGCCGTTCCCGACCCTGTACTACCTGACCTGCCCTCGTGCTGCGTCGCTCATCGGACGGCTTGAGTCGTCCGGGCTCATGAAGGAGATGACGGCGCGGCTCGCGGAGGACCCCGAGCTCCAGGCGAGGTACGACGAGGCGGCACGCGACTACGTCGCGCGGCGGGATGCCCACGAGGTGCTGGAGAACGTTCCTGCACAGGGCGGCATGCCCGCGCGGGTGAAGTGCCTGCACGTGCTCGTCGGCCATGCGCTCGCTGTCGGACCCGGTGTGAACCCGTTCGGTGACGAGGCGCTGGGGATGCTGGAGGACTGGTCGCGCAAGGGGCCGTGCGTCGACCCCGACTCTGACGACGCGCCTCACAAGAAGACCCGCTCATGAGGGTCGCTGCCGTCGACTGCGGTACCAACTCGGTACGCCTGCTGGTGCGCGACCTCCCGGGTGGTGAGCTGCACCGGGAGATGCGGATCGTGCGTCTCGGCGAAGGGGTCGACCGCACCGGATCCCTTGCGCCCCAGGCGATCTCGCGCACCCGCGCGGCACTCGCGTCATACGCCTCGGTGTGCACAGGCCTGGGTGTTGAGCGCATCCGCATGGTTGCGACATCTGCCACCCGTGACGCCGCGAACCGCGAGGAGTTCGTCGCGATGGTCGTGGAGGTGCTGGGCGTCAAGCCCGAGGTCATCACTGGTGACGAGGAGGCGGCGCTGTCGTTCCGCGGGGCCACGGCCGAGCTCGACCGGGTTGACGGTCCGTTCCTCGTCATGGACATCGGTGGCGGGTCCACCGAGCTCGTTCTCGGGACCACCTCGGTCGAGGCGGCGTGCTCCGTCGACGTCGGCTGCGTCCGGTTGACCGAACGTCATCTGCTGTCGGACCCGCCCACGGCCGCGCAGGTGGCCGCAGCCAAGGCCGACGTCGACGAGGCACTTCCCTCGGCGCTCGCGGTCGTCCCCGCTGCGCGCGCGCGTACTGCGATCGGGCTCGCCGGCTCAGTGACCACCGTGGCAGCCCTGGCGCTCGAGCTTCCGTCATACCAGCCGGAGGTCATCCACCTGAGCCGGATCTCGCGGGCGGACGTCCGCCGCATCACGGCCGAGCTCCTCGCCATGACTCACGAGCAGAGGTCGACGCTTGCGGTGATGCACCCGGGCCGGGTGGACGTCATCGGGGGTGGCGCGCTCGTCCTCGACAGAGCTATGCAGCTGCTCTCGCTCGACGAGGTCGTGGTCAGCGAGTCCGACATCCTCGACGGGATCGCGCTCAGCGTGGGGGACACGTGAGCAAGGCCGACTGGGTGAGCCCGGTGCGCCGCGTCGAGAAGCCCTGGGGGCACGAGGAGATCTTCGCCCTGGTCGACGGGAAGTTCTGCGGGAAGGCGATCCACGTCCGCGACGGGCACGCGCTGTCGCTGCAGTACCACGAGCAGAAGGACGAGACGATCTCCGTCCAGTCCGGCCGGCTGCGCGTCGAGGTCGGGCTGCACGAGGACGCGCTCGAGACGTTCGAGCTGGAGCCGGGCGAGTCCATCCACCTCCGTCCGGGCGTGCGGCACCGCGTCACCGCCATCGGCGACACGGTCATGCTCGAGGCGTCCACCACCCAGCTGACGGACGTGGTGCGGCTCGAGGACCGGTACGGCCGACAGGGAACCAGTACGCCGTGATCCGTCCTGGCACAGGCTTCCCCACGGACAGGGCGACCGGGACGACGCCCGTCGCGCACGACGCGGCCGAGGTGGTGCGGCTGGCCGCGTCGGCCCCCTCGCTGAGCCATCTCGACGCGCGCTCGTCCGTCTGCCGGGCCTGTCCGCGTCTCGTCGAGTGGCGGGAGGAGGTCGCCGTCACCAAGCGAGCGGCCTTCGCCTCCGAGACGTACTGGGGCCGACCGGTCACCGGCTTCGGGGTCGCCCGGCCGCGGATCCTGGTGATGGGCCTTGCGCCGGCGGCGCATGGCGGCAACCGGACCGGCCGGATCTTCACCGGCGACCGGTCGGGTGACTGGCTCTACGCAGCCCTGCACCGTGCCGGCCTCGCCACGCAGCCGACGTCCGTCGATGCCCACGACGGGCTCCAGCTCATCGACACCCGGATCACGCTTCCGGTGCGCTGCGCTCCGCCCGGTAACAAGCCGCTGCCCTCGGAACGGGATGCCTGCGCGCCCTGGCTGACCCGCGAGCTCTCCTGGGTGCTGCCGTCGGTGCGGGCCGTCGTCTGTCTCGGCTCCTTCGGCTGGCAGGCGTTCTTCGACCAGCTGCGGGCGCTCGACCTGTGGTCGGACCGGACGCCCCGCTTCGCACACGGGGCCGAGGTCCAGGCGGGACGGTTGTCCGTGCTCGGCTGCTTCCACGTGTCGCAGCAGAACACCTTCACCGGCCGGCTCACCGAGCCGATGCTCGACGCCGTCTTCACCCGCGCGGTGGAGCTGTCCGGGAG
>JBHEMB010000564.1:0-4975 GCA_046262855.1 Mycobacteriales bacterium
CCTGCAGCGGCTCCAGCACGGTCAAGCCCGCCGCTGACGGCTCTGCCTCGCAGCTGCGGCTCGGGTACTTCGCCAACGTCACGCATGCGTCCGCGATCTACGGCATCTCCAGCGGCATCTTCCAGAGGGACCTCGGGACGACGAAGCTCTCCACCAAGCTGTTCTCGGCCGGACCGGCGGCCATCGAGGCGCTTCGCGGCGGGGCGCTCGACGCGGCCTTTGTCGGCCCGAACCCTGCCATCAACGGCTTCACCCAGACGGACGGCAAGCTGCTGCGCATCGTGGCCGGCACGACCAGCGGTGGCGCCGGCCTCGTCGTGCAGCCGGACATCACCGACGTCAAGCAGCTCGACGGCAAGAAGGTCAGCACGCCGCAGGTCGGCAACACCCAGGATGTCGCCGCGAAGTACTACTTCAAGGACAAGGGCGTAGCGGCCAACGTCACGACGGTGGCCAACAGCGACGTCCTGCAGGCCTTCAAGAGCAAGTCGGTGGCGGGTTCCTGGGTCCCGGAGCCGTACCTCTCGCGGCTCGTCGTCGAGAACGGCGGCAAGCGGCTCGTGGACGAGGCGACGCTGTGGCCCCAAGGCAAGTTCGTCACGACGCAGCTCGTGGTCGCGCAGAAGTTCCTGAAGGCCTACCCAGAGGCCGTGGAGGCGCTCCTCAAGGGCCTGATCGCTGCGACCGACAAGGTGGCTGCCAAGACCCCGGAGGTCGAGACGGCCGTCAACGACGCCATCCAGGCAGCCACCGGCAAGTCGCTCAAGCCGGCCGTGCTGGCGGCCGCGTTCGGTGACCTCACACCGACCGTGGACCCGATCGCGAGCTCGCTCGTGACCAGCGCCCAGCACGGCGTCCAGGTCGGCGTGACGAAGCGCGCCGACCTCAAGGGCATCTACGACCTGACCATCCTCAACAAGCTGCTGACCGCCGCGGGCAAGCCCGTCGTCGACGACGCCGGGCTAGGAGCGTCATGAGCACGCCACCACCTCGCTCGCTTGGCTCACGACGCGGAGGGGACCCCGCATGACCGTCCTGGACTCCCTTCGGCGCCGCTCCGTCCCCGATACTTCACCGGTGGACAGCGCAGCGGTGGTCGTCGACGGCCTGACGAAGAGGTTCGGGCGCGGACCGCTGATCCTCGACGACATCAGCCTCCGGGTGGCGCCGGGGGAGTTCCTGTGCATCCTGGGAGCGAGCGGCTGCGGCAAGTCGACGCTGCTCAACCTGGTCGCCGGTCACGAGCAGCCGACCGCGGGCGACGTCGAGGTGCCGGGCCACAAGCCCTCGCTGATGTTCCAGGAGCCGGCGCTGTTCCCCTGGCTCACGGCCGGTGAGAACGTCGAGCTCGCCCTGAAGCTGCGAGGTGTCGGCAAGGCCCAGCGGCAGGAGGAGACCCAGCGGCTGCTGGCTCTCGTGCGGCTCGAGGGTGCCGGCGGCAAGCGCCCGCACGAGCTCTCGGGCGGGATGCGACAGCGCGTTGCCCTGGCCCGTGCGCTGGCGCAGGACTCCAAGGTGCTGCTCATGGACGAGCCGTTCGCCGCGCTCGACGCCATCACCCGCGACGTCCTGCACGACGAGCTGACCAGGATCCGCCAGGAGGTCGGCGCGACCGTCCTGTTCGTCACCCACAACGTGCGCGAGGCCGTCCGTCTCGGCGACCGGGTGGTCCTGCTGTCCTCGCGTCCTGGTCGGGTCGTCAACGAGTTCGAGGTGAAGATCGCACAGCCGCGGCGCATCGAGTCGCCCGAGGTCGCGACCCTGTCGTTGGAGATCACCGAGCACCTCCGGACCGAGATCCGGCGGCACGCGCAGGCGGTCCACCCGTGACCGCGCCGGTCGACACCAGCCGCGAGCTGGAAGCCGGTCTCGACGCCCTCGAGGTGGGACCCGTCGAGGCTCGCCGGAGCTGGTGGCAGCGAGCGGTGCACGGCAGCTGGCCGCCGGTGGCAGCGCTGCTCGTGCTCATCGGGATCTGGCAGCTGATCGTCTCCGCCTCGCACCCGCTGAACCTGCCGAGCCCGAGCGCGGTGTGGGACGAGCTCCGCGCCTCGTGGGGTCAGATCCACGAAGCCGTGGTCACGAGTCTCGGCCGAGGCATTCTCGGCTTCGTGTTCTCGGCCGTGGTGGCGACGCCCGTGGGACTGCTGCTGGCACGCGTCTCCCTGCTGCGCCGGGCCTTCCGTCCGCTGATCACCGGTCTTCAGTCGCTGCCGTCGGTTGCCTGGGTCCCCGCCGGCATCCTGTGGTTCGGGCTGACGGAGCGGACCCTCTACTTCGTCATCCTGATGGGCGCCATCCCCTCGATCGTCAACGGCACCATCAGCGGCATCGACCAGGTGCCGCCGCTGTTCCAACGGGTCGGGCACGTGCTGGGTGCCCGGGGCCTCAGCCTGGCCCGGCACGTGCTGCTCCCCGCGGCCCTGCCTGGCTACCTGAGCGGCCTGAAGCAGGGCTGGGCGTTCTCCTGGCGCTCGCTCATGGCGGCCGAGCTCATCGCGAGCACCGGCAAGCTCGGCCTCGGTCAGTACCTCGAGATCCAGCGCGACTACAGCTCGCTGCCGGGTGTGCTGGTGGGGATCCTGGCGATCCTGTTCGTCGGCATCGCCGTGGACCTGCTGTTCTTCAGCCCCCTCGAGCGGCGCGTCCTCAAGCGCCGTGGCCTGCTCACCGCCTGACCCTGCGCCTGCGTCCGCTCCGGTGGACAACGCGCACGTGCGCGAGGGGAAGACGTCAGCAGGAGCACGACGGAGCAAGATCCACGGAGCCATAACGCGCTTCGACGGCAGTGGAAAGTGCGATAAGCCTCCGTCGATCAAGGACGAGGCGCCCGGACCCGAGGGGCGGACGGCAGAAGGAGTACGGCGGGACGGCGCGGGCCCGCCTAGTCTGCGGGCGTGACGTCAGCGGTGGGCCCGGTGCTGCTGGGGGTCGCGCACGGGTCGCGGGACGCGGCCTCGCAGCAGGTCGTCGTCGAGCTGCTCGCGCAGGCGGGCGGTCGGCTCGGGACGCGCGCCGTCCCGGCGTACATCGACAACGCCTCGCCGTCGATCGCGCGGGCTGTCGCTGACCTGGTCGCGGAGGGTGTCGACGACATCGCCGTGCTGCCGTTGCTGCTCACCGCGGCCGGTCACAGCAAGACTGATCTCGCCGCCTCGGTGCAAAGGGCCCGACTCGAGCACCCGGGTCTCAGGATCCGCTACGGCCGGCCGTTCGGGGCGCATCCCGCGGTCGTCGAGGTGCTCGAGCAGCGACTCGTCGAGGCGGGGGCGAGCGGGCTCCCGGTGCTGCTGGTGGCGGGTGGGTCGCTGGACCCCGATGGCAACGCGACCGTGGCGGCCACGGCGCGGCTGCTCTGGGAGGGCCGGGCGCACCCTTCGGTCGACTACGCCTTCGTCTCGGCGACCGGGCCCTCGGTGCCGGAGATGCTCGCGAGGCTCAACGGGCCCGTGGCGGTCTCGCTGCTCTTCCTCGGCCCGGGGTACCTGCCGGGCCGGGCCATGGAGCTCGCCGGCGGGCACCTGGTCACCGCACCGCTGGGGTCGGCACCACAGCTCGTCGACCTCATCGTGGAGAGGTACAGCGAGACGCGGACCGGTGACATCAGGATGAACTGCGACGCCTGCCTCTACCGGACCGCGTTCCCCGGCAAGGAACACCTCGTGGGCGCTCCGCAGGTCCCCCACGACCATCCTGAGGACTAGAGACCTTCGAGCGTGTCGGGCACGTCGACGGCGTGCTCCTTGAGCGCCGCCAGGGGGATCACGTCCAGCGCCCGGCGGTGGGTGGCGGCGAGCACGACGGGTGCGGCCGACCCGTCCTCGTAGGCCTGCAGCCATCGGGCGGCCACGACGCACCAGCGGTCACCGGGCACGAGGCCGGGGAACTGGTACTCGGGTCGCGGCGTGGTGAGGTCGTTCCCGACGGCTGCCTGGTGACGCAGGAACTGCTCGGTCACCACGGCGCACACGGTGTGGCTGCCGATGTCCTCCGGACCGGTGCTGCAGCAGCCGTCGCGGAAGAACCCGGTCATCGGCTCGGTGCCGCAGGGCTCGAGCTCGGTCCCGAGCACGTTGAGGTCCATCCGCACAGCCTTGCAGAGGACGCCGAAGGGGCCCCGGCAAGCGCCGGAGCCCCTTCGGGTAGCAGTCCTACTGAACGATGGTGACGTTCTCCGCCTGCGGGCCCTTCTGGCCCTGCGTCACGTCGAACTCGACGCGCTGGTTCTCGTCGAGTGACTTGTAGCCCTGTCCCTGGATCGCGCTGAAGTGGCAGAAGACGTCCGGCCCGCCGCCATCCTGCGTGATGAAGCCGAAGCCCTTCTCCGCGTTGAACCACTTCACTGTGCCCTGTGCCATGAGATTTTCCCTTTTACGGTGTAACGACGACCGCGTGCGCGTCCGACGGGCTGGAGGAGCGTCGGCGCGGGGAGTCCCAGGAAGACCAAGAACGCGAGCACATGCAACGACAGCCGCTTAGGAGGCTACATGCCTAGGCTCGCTGAATGCCGATCTCAGCCCAAGAAGTTCGCCGCCTGTCGATCGCGGGGCTCGTCGCGCTGAGCGTGCTGGTCGCGTACTGGACCCTGTGGTTCACGGCTCGTGAGCTGGTGCGCAGCGACGACACCCAGGCCTACTACGACTTCGAGAACGCCTTCCCGGCCGCCGACGCCTGGCTGGGGGCGTGCGTGCTGCTGGCCGTGAGAGCGGTGCGCAGGGGCAGACCCGCCGCGCTGCTGTGGCTTCTCACCGGGGGCGGAGCCGGCATCTACCTGTTCTGCATGGACGTGCTCTACGACCTCGAGCACGGGACCTACGGCAGCGGAGCCGGCGGTCTGCTCGAGCTCGGGATCAACCTGCTCACGCTCGCCTTCTCGGTGTGGTTCCTCCGCTGGGCCTGGTTGCGCCGCGACGCGCTGCTCAGCTCGCCTGGCTGACGCTGCTCATGTTGAAGTCCGCAACCCGCACCGTGGGCA
>JBHEMB010000565.1:0-5366 GCA_046262855.1 Mycobacteriales bacterium
GTGTGCGGATGCGCCATGGGCAGCAGCTGGCAGGGCCAACGCCAACAGCGCCGCGGCCCTCATCGCCATGGACGACGCACGCACCTTGCCCCCCTTTGTGATCGGTCCGTTCGTCAACGGGGCAGGCCGAGCACCTTCTCCGCGATGATGTTGCGCTGGATCTCCGAGGTCCCGCCGGCGATGGTGATCGCGAAGCTGCGCAGGTAGTGGGCGAACCAGCCGCCGTTGTAGGTGTCGATCTGCAGGTGGTTGTGCGGGTGCCCGGGGATGGGCACGGTGTGGTCGAGGGCCTCCGGCCCGACCCACTCGAGCGCTTGCCCCATCGCACGCTGGACGGCTTCGGACCCGAAGAGCTTCAGGATCAGCTGCTCGGGCGACGGCGCGTTCCGTCGGGTCTTCGCCAGTGCTCGCAGGCCCAGCAGGGTCAGCGCCTGAGCGTCGATCGCGACGGAGGCGACGGCGTCGACGACGCGGTCGTCGTCGCTGAGGTCCGGCCGGCCCGCCAGCAGTCTGCCCGCGTCGTCGAGGAAGGTCTGCAGGTGCGCGGACTCACCCAGCCAGAGCATCGCGCGCTCGTGCCCGAGCGAGCCGTTGGCGACCCGCCAGCCGCCGTGCAGCTCGCCCAGCAGGTTCTCGGCGGGGACGACCACGTCGTCGAAGAACACCTCGTTGAAGTCGAGCTCGTCGCGCGAGACGATCGACCCGAACGGACGTCGAGTGACGCCCGGGGTGTCCGTCGGGATGATGAGGACGCTGATGCCCTTGTGCTTGGGGGCGTCCGGGTCGGTCCGCACGAAGGTCAGCAGCACGTCCGCGTGGTGCGCGCCGGACGTCCAGACCTTCTGCCCGTTGACGACGAAGTGGTCCCCCTTGAGGACAGCGCGAGTACGGAGGCCTGCGAGGTCGGAGCCGGCGCCCGGCTCGCTCATTCCGAGCGCTGCCGTCAGATCACCGCGCAGGACGGGCACGGCCCAGCGGGCCTTCTGCTCCTCGGTGCCGAAGGCGAGCAGCGAGGGGGCGATGATGCCGAGGCCCTGCGGGTTGAAGCTGGCCACGATGCCACGGCGGGCCAGCTCCTCGTGGTGCACGAACTGCTCGACGAGAGAGGCGTTCCGACCGCCGTGCTCCGGCGGGTTGCCGGGCACCAGCCAACCGGCGTCGAACAGCGTGCGCTGCCAGGCACGTGCCCACTCGGGCAGGTCGGCAGTCGACTCCGGACGGAGCCGGCAGTCCTCAGGTGCGGGTGCGTTGGCCTCCAGCCAGGTCACGAACTCCCGGCGGAAGGCCTCAGTGGCATTATCAAAGACCAGTCGCACCGCTGAGCACCTCCGTCGGTCGGTTCGGTCCGTCGAGCAGGGCATGGCCGACGAGCAGCCGGTGCTGCGCGGCGCTGCCGAGCAGCAGCTCGCCTGCCTTCGCCCGTCGCAGGTACAGCTGCAGGTCGTTCTCCCACGTGAAGCCCAGCCCGCCGAACAGCTGGACAGCGTCCTGGAAGACCAGTCGCTGCGCGTCGCCGGCAGCCGCTTTCGCCATGGACGCTGCGATGGTCCGCCGCGAGTCGTCCTCGGCGATGGTCAAGGCGGCGAAGTACGCCAGCGCGCGCGCTCGCTCCAGGGCGACGTACATGTCGACTGCCTTGTGCTTCACGGCTGGGAACGAGCCGATCTGGACACCGAACTGCTCGCGGCTGCGGACGTACTCCACAACGAGGTCCAGTGCCCGCTGGCAGGCGCCGACCATCACGGCGGCGAGCCCGGTCGTCGCGAGCTCGAGGCCGGTCGCGAACGCCACGACGCCGTCACCGGTCAGCCTGCGATCGTCGTCGACGACAGCGCCATCGAACGACACGTTGGTGAGGTGGAGGGAGCCGTCCAAGGCGGGCCGGCGGCTGATCGTCAGGACCTCCGCAGGGACGACGAAGGCCTGCGAGCCGGCCTCGGTGGAGGCGAGCACCACGATCTCGTCGACGCGGTCGGCGTCCAGCACGTAGCCGGCCGTGCCGCTGAGCTGCCAGCCCCCGTCGTGCGCTCGGGCGACTACCGGTGGTCTCGTCACGTCCCACCGGCCGTCGGTTCCTGACAGGGCCAGGGTCCCAGCAGCCGCTCCTGCTGCGATCGGTCCGAGGAACCGCTGGCGCTGCTCGGCGCTGCCCGCCGCCGCGACGACGGGTGCGAACTGGCTGGTCGTCGCGAGGAAGGGGGTCGGGTCGCCGACGTAGCCGAGCTGCTCGAGCACGATGGTGAGCTCGAGCGCGGACGCGCCCGAGCCGCCCTCGTCGGCCGAGATCGCCAGACCTGGCCACTCCAGCGAGCCGAGCCGCTTCCACAGGTCGATCGGGTCGTGTCCCTCGTCGATCACCGAGCGCAGGTACGTCGCCGGGCACTCCTTGGCGAGCACGTCGGCGACAGCCGTCTGCAAGCCCAGCTGGCTCTCGTCGAACTCGAAGTCCACTCCGACCTCCTACAGGGACTCGTACTCGACGGTGGCGGTAGGCCCGCTCAGCACCGCTTGGCAGGTGAGGATCCAGCCTTCGTCGACTTCGTCGTCGGTGAGGGCGTTGTTCGTGCGCATGGCCGCGCAGCCGTCCTTGAGGACGTCCATGTAGGTGGCGCAGTTGCCGGCCTCGCACGAGTACGGCGGTTGCAGCCCGCCGCGACGAGCCGTCTCCAGGACCGTGTCGCCGCGGACGTAGCTCAGCTCGTGCGACTGGCCCTTGAGCACCAGCGTGACCGTGCCCGGCACGTCGTTGGCCTCCGACGCGGCCGGAGTGGACGGGGGTGCGGGGAGCGCACCGAAGCGCTCCACCAGGATCCGGTCGGCGCTTACTCCGAGGTCGAGCAGTGACTGCTCGACCAGCTCCATGAACGGCGTCGGCCCGCAGATGTAGAAGTCGGCGTCCTCGCGGTGCGGCTCCGCGAAGGACCTCACGTCGTCGAGGCTGAGGAAGCCGGCCGCGTCGTCCAGGTGGTGGGTCACGGCAAGTCGACGCGGGTGCTCCGCGGCCAGCCGCTCGAGCTCGGCGTCGAAGATGACCGCGTCGGCGCTGCGGTTGGCGTAGAGGAGCGTCACCTGCCGTGCGGTGGTCGAGAGCGCTGACTTGGCAAGGCCGAGTACCGGTGTGATGCCACTGCCGCCGCAGAACGCGACCACAGGTCGGTCGTTGTCGCGCAGGCAGAAGATGCCGGCCGGGCGAGTGCACTCGAGCACGTCGCCCTCTCCGACGCTGTCGAGGAACCAGTTCGAGACGACGCCGCCCGGGACCCGCTTCACGGTGACGGTCAGGTCAGGATCGGTGTCGGGCGAGCTGGACATGGAGTAGCAGCGCAGCTGCTCCTGGCCGTCGACCGGCACCCGGAACGTGCAGAACTGGCCGGCCCGGTAGGAGTACGCGGCGCGCAGCTCAGCGGGGACGTCGAGGACGTAGGACCGGGTGTCGGCTGTCTCCTGCACCACCTGCTTGACGCGCAGCGAGTGGTACCCGTGGTCGCGCACCGCCGTCGCAGGGACCGCTGACGTCAACGTCATCTTCCTACGGTATCACGATATTCTTGTTTGCGAGAAGGTTGTTCTCGCAAGGCTGAGCGCTTCCGCGAGCCGCTCAGCGAGGAGCCCGCCGTCCGTACCTACGGCCAGGACTCGGCGGCGCCTGCCGTCGCTGTACTGCTCTATCTCCGCGACCGGCGGGGGGTCTTCGGCATCGAGCTCGGGGCACCACTGGTAGCTGTCGTGCTCGTCGTTGCACACGGCGCCCGTGGCATCCACTTCGACCCAGCGGGTGTGCACGGTCGTCATCGCCAAGGGCTCGGCCACGAACGGCGCGGCGGCGACGGTGCGGCCGGGCCGCGCGCATGCGTAGCGGTCAGCGTCATCGCGTTCGGCGAAGACCGCAAGCACCTGCCCGTCCGGCTGCTGGACGACGAAGCTGCTCATCAGTCAGCGACCGAGGAGGAACTTCGCGATGGGGGTTGCTGCCGGGAACGAGCCCGTGACGCCCGCCGCGAAGTAGCCCGAGTCGGACACGATGGTCTGGCCCGTGATCGCGCCGCCTGCCGCGCTGCACAGGAAGACCAAGGGGTAGGCCTGCTCCGCGGGGGTCGCCGGCGTGATGCCCGCCTCCTCGCGGTAGTCGGCGCCGAAGCCCAGCCAGGTCGCGGCGTTCGCCTGCGCGAGCGGCGTGTCGGTCGGGCCGGGGCAGATGGCGTTGATCCGGATGCCGCGCTTGAGCAGTGGCAGCGCTTCCTGCGCGACGTAGGCACACACGGCCTGCTTCGAGTTGAAGTAGTCCGCCTTCCCGTGCTCGACCATCCAGGCAGCCGCCGCGTCGAAGTCGCTGATGGCCAGCAGCTCCTGCAGCTCCGGCAGATTGCTCTCCCAGCCCAGTCCCGCTGCCGAGGAGATGAAGCCGATGGCGCTTCCCCGGACGAGGGCGTCCTGGGCGAGCAGCTGGTCGATCAGGTACCGGTGGCCGACGAAGTTGATCCGCTCGATCCCGGGCGTCCCGTCGGCGACACCGGCGGCCGAGAACAGCGCGTCGAAGGTGCCGCCGGCCGCCGCCAGCGCTGCGTCGATGCTCGCCTTCTCGGCGAGGTTGATGTGGACCGACTTCGCGCCGGGCAGGTCCACCTCGGCGAAGTCCATGACCACGAGCTCGGCGCCCGCGTCGAGCACCAGCTCGGCGATCGCGCGGCCCATGCCGGTGGCGCCACCTACGACAAGCACGCGCTTGCCGTCGTAGCGGAAGGCGTCGAACAAGCTCACGTCAGCTCCAGTTGTCGAGGTGGTCAGGTGACGACGCCGCGGACCTTGAGGTCCACGATGGCGTCCCAGTCGAGGCCGAGCGCGGCGAGGATCTCGTCGCCGTGCTCGTTGAACTCCGGTGCCCGGTGCGGGACGGCAGGCTTGCGGTCGTACTGCACCGGTGCGGCAACCAGCCGGAACGGGACGCCTTCCGCCGTACGGCACTCCTGCAGGTAGCCGTTGGCCACGGTCTGCGGGTCCTCCGCTGCTTCGAGGGTGTCTTGTACGACGGCCCACTGGCCGGAGAACGACGCGAGCCGCTCGCGCCACTGCTGCAGGGTTCCGGTGGCGAACTCGGCGGAGAGCTCCTTGATGGCCTCGACGCTGTTCGCGAGCAAGGCTGCGTGGTCGGCGAACCGGGGGTCGGTGGCGAGCTCGGGGCGACCGAGGGTGTCGCACAGCAGCGGCCAGTACTTGCCGGCCTGCAGGCACGTGAAGGCGAGCACCCGGCCGTCGCTCGTGGTGTAGTGGCGCGACAAGGGGTTCGAGGGTGCATCGGCAGGGGGGATCACCCAGGGCTTGCCGGTCAGCAACGCCAGGGCCATCGCCTGTCCCATGCCCCACAGACC
>JBHEMB010000566.1:0-3725 GCA_046262855.1 Mycobacteriales bacterium
CCGACACCGACACCGAGGCCGAGCCGGTTGCGGTGTTCTTCGTGGACCTGGACGCCTTCAAGCCCATCAACGACAGCCACGGCCACGCGATCGGGGACCAGGCGCTGACCGCCGTCGCGCGCCGGCTGCTCGGTTCCATTCGGGACCACGGGTCGGTCGTCCGGATCGGCGGGGATGAGTTCGCCGTCATCCAGTCCGGCGTCACCCGGCCCGAGGCGGTCCGCGCTATTGGGGAGCGGCTGGTCGCCGAGCTTTCCAGACCCCTCTCGCTGGGAGGCGTGAGCATTCGGCTCGGCGCCAGTGTCGGTGCCGTCGTCTCACGCGCCGGCGAAACGATCGACGACGCGCTCGAGCGAGCGGATCAGGCCATGTACGAGGCCAAGCGGCGCGGCGGTGGGCAGGTGTACGTGGCTAGCGCCGTGACGCTGTCGCAACCGGTCTCCCGGTAACGACCACGAGCCGCGCTCGCAGCCAGGTACGCATCAGGTCCCAGCGCTGCTATTCACTATGCGCACTGATTCACTCAACAGTGATAGGTCCCACGTCCTGTCGCGCCGTTGCCCCGAAGCGTAGAGATGGCAGCCGACGGGATCCGGTGACGCGCTCGGGCGACTCGTGGCTCGGTTGACGACCGGACCGGTCAGACCTAGCCATATCAAGGTAGTTGAACATTCAAGGGTGCCCCCGGGGGGATAGCAACCAGAAGGGAACAGCGTCAGGTCCGCGTGTATCTCGCTGGTGAGCTCATCTTGCCTCCCGTCGTTGTCGCTGGTGCTGCCCGGCGGAGCCGATGAGGGTGGGCACGAGGCTTCCCCTCATCGCCGCCGGCACTGGGGTCGTGCACGGCCATGCTCCATTCGGGACGTCCGCATCGCGTCCCCGGACCACCAGGCCGCGTCCGGCTGGCCGAGGCGTTCCCCATCGGTTGGGCTTCTCGAAATCGTGCCTCGAAGCCCATCGAGATAGTTTGTTGAACCTCCTCGAAATCGAGTGTTGGTGTGCCTCGAAATAGTTCCTCTGAAGGTAGTCTGCAGGGCATGAGCCCCCTGCCCCTCCTTGAAGACGTGCCGCGGAGGCTGCTGGATGTTGCACGTGCGCGCCTTCTCGATGAGCCCGTGGTTGCGGTGCAAGGGCCGCGCTCCGTGGGCAAGTCGACCCTCCTTGCGGCCATCGCTGATGCCCTCGGGGCCGAGGTGTTCGACCTGGATGATCTTGCCGTGCGTGACGCGGTCCGGCGTGATCCCGGCTCGTTCGTGTCGGGGAGTACTCCCGTCTGCATCGATGAGTTCCAGCATGTCCCGGAGGTGCTCGATGCGATCAAGGCTGAGCTGAACCGCGACCTCCGCGCCGGACGGTTCGTCTTGACGGGCTCGACCCGGTTCGACGCGCTCCCTCGAGCGGCTCAGTCACTGACGGGCCGACTGCACTTGCTGACCACCTGGCCCCTGTCGCAGGGCGAGATCGACGGCACCCGGGAGAACGTGGTGGAGGTGTTGTTCGATGACCCGGGTTCCGTCACCACACGTGCGGTGTCGAGCACCTCGAAGGCGGACTACATCGAACGGATCGTTGCCGGCGGGATGCCCATCGCGCTCCGGCGGTCCTCCGTGCCAGCGCGCCAGCGCTGGTTCGATGACTACGTCCGTCTCGTGATCGACCGCGATGTCGGCGAGCTCTCACACCTGCGCCAGGCCAACCAGCTGCCAGACCTGCTGCGCCGCCTTGCTGGGCAGACCGGTCAAGTGCTCAACGTGGCAAAGGCCGCAGACGGTCTCGGTGTCAGCCGAACCACTGCCGCCGACTACGTGAAGCTCCTGGAGAGTGTCTTCCTCGTTCACCGCCTCGAGGCATGGGGCAGGACCTTGCGCGCGCGCGCGGCCGGGACTCCGAAGCTCCACATGGTCGATTCAGGCGTCGCGGCGAGGTTGCTGAGGCTCACACCGGACAAGCTCCTGCGTCGAGACCCCGCCTCGTTGTCCGAGTTCGGGCATCTCCTCGAGACGTTCGTTGTCGCAGAACTGCTGAAACAGGCTTCCTGGCTTGAGGACATCGCCGGGTACGGGCACTGGCGCACCCATGACGGCGACGAGGTCGACCTCGTGATCGAACGCGGCGACGGTGCCGTGATTGCCTTTGAGGTGAAGGCTGCCGCCCGGGTTCCAGGCGAGGACCTGCGGGGGCTCCGCAAGTTGCGCGAGGCACTCGGCGATGCGTTCATCGCGGGTGTTGCCCTCTACACAGGAGCCCGCACCTATCAGCACGAGGATCGCCTGTGGGTGATGCCGCTCGATCGCGTGTGGCACCCCATCGCGCCCGAAGGGGTCGCGTAGGTTGGGTCCTTCAACCGGGAACGGGGAGCGCAGCTGCGGTGATCGTTGTCCACGGTTGCTGGTCGCTTGAGCCCGACTCGCTTGGTGAGCTGGTCCTGTGGGCCGAAGACTCGGAAGCACCTGCGCAGCCTCCGGCGCGGCGGGGACGCCGCCCGGCGAGGCAGCCGCACCCCTTCGCCTGCCCGGCGTCCGTGCTGTCCGGAGTGGTCGCGAGCGACGCGGCTGCGGGTTCGGCGGTCCTCCTGGTGCCGACCGATGGCCGTGGTCCCGCGGCGTCCGTCGAGCTGGAGCGGACGAGGGGGGCGTCGACGACCTCGCCGACTCGCGTCGACGCGTTGTGGGACGTCCCGGTCCTGACGCTCCCGCCTGCGGCTGCTCTTGACCACCTCCTGGCGGTCCCCGACGCCGTGGAAGCGGACGTCGATCAGGTCATCGCAGGCGCGGACCTCCGCCTGCTGAAAGCGTTGGCGGCGTTCGCGATGGACCTCGTCGAACGCGGCCGGGTGCTTCCCGCCGTACGCGCAGCGGGTGAGGGTCGGGGTCGGGCGACGTGGTCGGCGGTGGTCACGGGTGCCGACGCGGTGTGGCTGCGCGAGGTCGCGGCTTGCGCACCGGGCTCGCTCGTCGCCACCTGTCCGGCGGAGACAGACCGCGCTGCCGCCGTCCTCGCGACGCTGGCGGCGGCGACGGACGCGCTGGTCGACGCGGCGGTGCGAGCGGTCCTCGGGCCGGTCCGGGGTCGACGGGCAAAAGCCACCTTTCGCGCGGCGCTCGTCGGCGCAGACCCGTACTTCGCCTGCACCCCAGGGGATCTCGCCGGCTTGGACGAGGCACTCGGCGACTGGCAACGTGAGGTCACCCACGGCGGGGCGGTTCGAGCCTGCTTCCGGCTACTCGAACCCCAGGAAGACTCCTCCGCTGCTCCCTGGCGAGTGGACTTCGCGTTGCAGTCAACCGAAGAGCCGAGCCTGGTCGTGGACGCCACGCAGGTGTGGCGCGCCAAAGGCGCGTTGCGGGCGCTGGCCCGACATGTCCCGGACCCGCAGGAGACGTTGCTCGCCGAGCTGGGGCGGGCCGTGCGGCTGTTCCCGGACATTGACGGTGCGCTGCGTACCGCGAAGCCGTCGTCGCTCGTCCTGGACACCGCAGGCGCGCACGCCTTCCTGTCCGAGGCGGCTCCGATCCTGCTGGCGGCCGGGTTCGGGGTCCTGCTGCCCGGCTGGTGGACCAACCCGTCGATGCGGGTAGGCGCAAAGCTCTCGGTGTCGACCCCCGCGCAGCCAGGCTCGGCGGCGAAGAAGGCGGCCATCGGTCGGGACGGTCTCGTCGACTTCCGCTGGGACCTGGCGGTCGGGGAGCACACCCTCACCGAGCAGGAGGTCGCCGATCTCGTCG
>JBHEMB010000567.1:0-8992 GCA_046262855.1 Mycobacteriales bacterium
CGGCGTCCACGTGCTCCGGCGCGACCAGCAGCCGCTCGCAGAGCTGTTCGGCAGCTGCACCGGGGACACCACCGACAAGTTCGCCGAGGTCCGGTGGCGTCAGGGACCGCATGGGGTGCCGTTGCTCGAGGACTGCGCGGGCTGGCTGGTCGGTGCGGTCCTCGCTCAGCACGAGCTCGGCGACCACGTCGGGTTCCTCATCGAGCCGGTGGCCAGCGAGACCTCTGCGAAGCCGCTCGCACCGCTCATGTTCGCCCAGGTGAAGCATGTCGACGCGGGGCACGAAGCCTGAACGGGCGCGGCTCGCCTCCCGCCGCCTCGAGGACTCGCTCGAGCGCGGCAGCCAGCTGACGTGCCTCTTGATCGGTGAGGTGACTCGTGACGTGCCGTTCGACCGCCGCGAGGTAGACCGGGGCAGCGGCCCGAAGCGCGGCCCGTCCTGACCTTGTCACGACGGCGAACGCGGACCTGCCGTCGCTCGGATCCGACTCGCGTGACACGTGACCGGCCTGCTCGAGCTCATCGACCACGCGGCTCACCCGGGAGCGGCTGAGCACGACGCGTTCCGACAGCTCCGACATGCGCAGTCGGTGGTCCTCGGCTGCGTTCAGCTCGAGCAGCACGTCGTACCAAGCCAGCGGCAGCCCCCGGGACTGCAGCAGCTCGCCCTCGAGCAGCGGCACGACAGCAGCATGCACCCGCAGCAGTGCCGCCCACGCGGCCACCTTCTCGTCACCCGCCACGGGAATAGCCTAGCAAGTTTGCGTGCTCACGCACATATCTGCACTCTCACCTGGAGGAAGCCATGACGACCACATCTGCTGCTCTGCCCGTTCGCCTCATCGACGGTGTCCCGCTGCCCGCAGCTGGCACCTGGCAGATCGACGCCGGCCACACCGAGGTCGCGTTCATCGGCCGGCACTTCCTGCTGACCAAGATCAGGGGTCGCTTCAACGCTCTCGAAGGTGCCGTCGTCATCGCGGAGGATCCCGCCGACTCCTCGGTGTCGGTCACGATCGACATGGCCAGTGTCGACTCCGGCAGCGTGGCTCGCGACGAGCACCTGCGGTCGGCGGACCACTTCGACGTCGAGCGCTATCCCACGGCCACCTACCGCAGCACCGCAGTCCACTGGGTCAGCACCACCGGGACGGTCGACGGCGAGCTGACGGTCCACGGAGTCACTCGGCCCGTGACCCTGCGCGTGGAGCTCCTCGGCATCACCCGCGATCCCTGGGACAACGACAAAGCCGTCTTCTCCGCGTCCGCCGAGCTGAACCGAGAGGACTTCGGCCTCACCTGGAACCTGCCCCTTGCTGCCGGCGGGCTGCTGGTCAGCAAGGACATCCGGATCGAGATTGAGATGGAAGCGGTTCGCTCCGAGTAGTCCTCTAGCGGGACGGGAGCACGACCCTGGTGTGCCGCGCGTCGGCGTAGAGGATCGCGTTGAGGAGCTGCTCGTCAACCCGGTCGTACGTCGAGAAGTCGAGCGTCCCGGACAGCGCGGCACCCGGTGAGCTCGCGGTGTTCACACTGAACGGCACACTGCTCTTCACGGCGGTGTAGGGGCGCAGGTCCGGCTTGGCGCGCAGCGACGGCACGAAGGCCCCGTGCATCGGCGTGGCCAGCCGGTCGAACAGGCTGATCGGCCGGACGCCGAAGACCTGCTCGATCGTGCGCAGCGCTGCCGGCATCGAGCCGTACTGGTGGTTCGGTCCCTTCCTGGCCCATGGGGACGCGACCACCAGGTAGTCCCGCAGGGCGGAGATGTGGTCGCCCGCGACCTGGGTGTCATCCTCGGTCTGTATCACCGCGGTCGACTTCCAGAACGGCGAGCGCGACAGCGACTGGACGAGCAGGCCCAGTGCGTAGTCGTTGTCCGCGACCATCGACTGCGGCGTGGGGTTGCCCACGGTCGTCGCGAGGGTGTGGTTCTGCGGCAAGGACATGTAGATGAAGCTGGGCATGATGTCCTTGCCCGTCTTCTTGTAGACGTCGATCCAGTGCTTCAGCGTGAACGGCGTGGCGAGCGTGCGGCCGTCGCAGTCGTTGGTGGCGATGCCGGCGGGCGGGCTGCCTGCCGCGAACGCGGGTGACGGCCCATCCGGGGCCTTGCCGTCCCGCAGCGTGAGGACGCGGCAGGTGTCGGAGTAGGCGATGTCCCCGTCCTTCCAACCGGGCGCCTTGTAGACGTCCATGCCCTTGCTGGTGCGGGCCGTCGACTCGCCGTAGATCGCCATCGACAGCTTGCCGGGGTGGTCGCTCGGCAGCGTGGCACCGGCCCGCTTGAACGCCTCGAACAGGTAGCCGCCCTCGGGATCGTCCAGCTCGTCCTCGGCGTCCTGGATCGCCTTGCCGGGCCCTCCGCCGACAGACCCTCGCAGCGGGTCCCCGTTGCCGTGCGACCCACGGACCCCCTCGTCGTAGTCAGCCTGCCAGGTCTTCTCGTTGTGGTCGGTGGCCACCGCTCCGGACGTCCAGGAGTGGCCCGTCACCGACACCTCCGCGTCGGAGAAGAAGTTGTCGCCCAGGCTGTAGCTCGTGGCGAGCCGGTGGTGGTTCGGGGTGACGCTCTGCCCGTAGATCGTGTACGACGGGTCCGCGCGCCAGCCGCCGTCGCTCTGCGGCAGGTCACCGAAGTACTGGTCGAAGGTCTTGTTCTCGGTGACGACGAACACGACGTGCTTGAGAGGGGAGCTCTTTCCCTTCGGCGGGCAGAGCACCTGCGACACCGTCACGCCACGTCCCGTCGCGCACGGATCGACGTTCGCCTCGTCGAAGCTGTCGTTGCTGCGCACCGCCGACGTCCAGGCGTTGGCGATCTTGGCAGGGACCGGCAGGTCGATGACGTTGAGGGTGCCCTGCGTCTTGGATCCGTTGAAGAAGACGCTGGCGTTGTAGCCCGAGGACGGCCCGACGCCCTTGGCGTTGGTGACCCAGAGCCGGTAGTGCGCGGCCGTGCCCGTCACCGCCAGGGCGGAGGGGTACCACCCTGTCGGGATGTACATCGGGTGTCCGGCGACCCGTGCGCCGGTGCGCCCGTCGAGGACCTCGATGGCGTTCGCCCCGGCGAGGGCGACGAACAGCGTCTTGCCGTCCGGCGACAGTGCCAGCGCATCCGGGTGCGCGCCCGCCGGGGCGCCTTCGACCGGGCGTACCGACTGGGTCGCCACCACCCGAGGACGGCCACTCACGTCGACGACGGAGACCGAGTCGTCGTTGGTGTTGGCGACGAACAGCCGGCGGCGGTCCTTCGACAGCTGCACCGCGACCGGGTGGTGCCCGACCTTGACCCAGGCCACCTCCCGCGGCCGCAGCGGGTTGCGAAGGTCGACGACCGAGACGGTGCCCACGCCGTTGCCGCGCCCGGCCTCATCCGCCCAGTTGGCGACGTACACGAGCTTGCGGGCCGGGTCGACCGCGAGGCCGAACGGGTCCTGGCCGACGGCTGCCCGCCCCACCACGGTGTCGGTGCGGGTGTCGATGACGCTGACTCGGCCGCACACGGGTCGCTTGCTCGGGCAGGCGCCGTTGCTCGGCTCCGACAGCGTCCCGGCGGCGAGGACGTAGTTGCCCCAGGTCTGCAGCGCTCCGGGGTATGCCGACACGGGGATGCCGTCGACGGCAGGGAGCCCCGACCTGACTCCGACCCGCGAGGTGACCCCGTTGAGGGCGCCCGCGACGGGGAAGGTGGCGTCCTCGGTGACGTCCTGGCTCTGCGCGCTGCCGTTGACGAGCCGGTAGCGGAACACCCGGTCGGCATTGCCGCCGGAGGCGTAGATGCGGTGGTCGGCTGTCTCCGCAAGCCCGACGAACACGTTGCCGGCCGTGGTCTGCCGCGCCGCGAGGGTCTGCTGGTCGACGACCGTCAGGCCCTGGACGCCTCCGCTGTCGGAGGTCACCACGACGTGCCCGTCGGAGGTGGGCAGCACGCCGAGCGGGAAGCGCAGCACCTCGACGGCGCGGCCGGCCGGGCTCAGGCACCAGCCGTTGGGGAGACTCGCGACAACGCCGGCCCGGTGCTGACAGGCGTCGTACGCCGTCAGGGGCCTCTCCTTCCCCGACTCCGCCGCCTCAGCGGCCGCCTCGGAGCGAGGGTCTCCGCCGGTGAGCTGCAGGAACCGGGCGTCGGCGGTCGGCGACGCAGCGGGAGCGGCGTGCCGCGGCGCGGACGACTGGTGCACCGTCAGAGCGGTGCCACCCAGGAGCAGACCGAAGGCAGCACCGACGGCGAGCAGCGAGCGGGCCATGCAGGACCTCCGGGGACAGAGTTGCATGACTGTTTCGCGAGCGCAGGCAGATCTCCTGCTCAGCCGCGGGGGTAGGTGCTTGCGAGCGACACGTAGTGCCCTGCCGTGTAGCGGACCCGCTCGAGCTCCTCGTCCGACAGCTCGCGCCGGACCTTTGCCGGCGCACCCATCACCAGCGAGCGCGGCGGGACCTGGGTTCCCTCCGTGACGAGCGACCCCGCGGCGACCAGCGAGCCGGTGCCGATCCGGGCACCGTTCATGACGATGGCGCCCATCCCGACCAGGACGTCGTCCTCGATCACGCAGCCGTGCAGGACGGCCCGGTGCCCGACGGAAACACCCTCACCCACCACCAGCCGCAGGCCTGGATCGGTGTGCAGCACACAGCCGTCCTGGATGTTCGCCCGGGCACCGATGCGGATCGCGTCGCCGTCGGCGCGGACCACCGTCGTGAACCAGATGCTGGCCTGCGCTCCGACGGCCACATCGCCGACCAGGACGACGTCGGGCGCGACCCAGGCGGAGGCGTGCACCTGCGGGCAGCGGTCGCCGAGGGAGAGCTGCATCGGCTCGACGGTAGGCCCTGTACCGGCCCCCACCGCCGCCGGGGGGCATGGGCAGCGGGGGCCGTTGGTCGGACAGTAGGCAGCCGCTGCCCTGGCCGCGTCACTCGTCCGGGTGATCGCTTACCGCCTACCTTGCCGCCATGGCCTGGCTTCACGAGAAGATCGTCCGCGCACCCCGCGCGACACCCGTTGACCTGACCGGCAAGACGGTGGTGGTCACGGGCGCTGCGCCGGGCTCGCTCGGCGGCGAGACCGCACGCGTCCTCCGGGACTGGGGCGCCGAGGTGGTCACCACGACGAGAAGCGGCGGCTCGCACCCGCTGGACCTCACGGACGGCGATTCGGTGCGTCGCTTCGCGGCCTGGTCCGGCGAAACGCACACCGCTCTCGACGTGCTCGTCAACAACGCGGGCATCCACCTGGACCTGATGTCCGACTGGAAGCAGCCGCACCTGACGCCGGACGGCTACGAGGTGCACTGGCGGACGAACTACCTGGGCACCATGCAGCTCACCCACCTGTTGCTGCCGATGCTGCTGCGGACAGCAAGCGCAACGGGCGAGGCGCGCATCGTCAACGTGGTCTCCAAGCTGCACGCGCGCGGGCGGAACGCCCACATGTTCAGCCCGCCTCCGACGTACAGCTCCTGGAACTCCTACGGCCAGTCGAAGCTGGCACTGGTCCATGCCACCCACGAGCTGCAGGACCACTACCGCGCCGCAGGACTGCGGGCGTACGCGCTGCATCCAGGGTCGGTGAGCACCGGGATCGCGACGAAAGGGCTGGAGGGGCACCGCCTGGTCGGTGCCGCCCGCAAGGTCCTCGGTCCGGTCGAGCGGCTCTTCCTCCTGACGCCGGAGGAGGGTGCCCAGACGACCCTGATGTGCGCCACGGAGCCGGGCCTGGAAGGCGGTCGCTACTTCGCCGCCTGCCGGCCGACCCCTGGTTCACCCGAAGCGGAGGACCGCGAGGTCGCCGGTCGGCTCTGGAAGGAGACGGAGGCGCTCGTGGGTCGCCTCTAGGATCACCAGGTGCCCGAACCGACCCGCCGTGAGCGCGCCATCGCCGTCGCGCGGGAGCTCGCAGATGACGGCGGTTGGGACGCCATCGCGATGCGGGCCGTCGCAGAGCGATCCGGCTCCGCGCTGGCAACGCTGTACCGGGAGTTCCCGTCGAAGACGCACCTCGTCCTCGCCATGGCCGACAGCGAGCTGAGCCAGGTGCGTGGGGCCTCGCCGGCCGCGGTGCAGCGGCTGGGCTCGGTGCCGCTCGTGGCCCAGCTGCTGGAGACCCTGACCCTCGCCGCGCTCGAACGACCGCGCTACACCGCTGCCGTCCTGCACGCCGTCCTCACGGGTGGTAGCGAGGTCGCAGAGGACGTGAACCTGCTGCGCACCCGGCTCGCGGAGCTGCTCACGAGCTGCCTGGAGCAGCCGCGCCCGCAGGACGTCCCCCGGCTCGACCTGCTCGTCGATGTCTGGTTCGCCGAGCTGCTGGCCACCGTCCACGACCGGCAGACGCCCGAGGGCTGCACGAAGCTGCTGGCCAGCGCCGCCGGCCTGGTCCTCGCCGACCACGCGCCCTGACTGTGCACCGCTGAGCGTGGCACGCACGCGGGGCCGCTACCCAGTGCCCGCTACCCAGTGCCCGCTACCCAGTGCCCGTGCCCGCCGGCTCAGGGCTTGGCCGGCCGCCAGAACGTGGCCAGCAGGAGCGCGGCGCCACCGATGCCGACGGCCGCGCACCCGAGGGCGGTCGGCCAGCCGAAGTCGTCGATGTCGAGCGCGTGGTCGAGCGCGATCCGGCCGCCCCCAGCTCCGCAGAAGAACAGCCCGGCAGCGGTGAGGGTCATGACGTACTCGTAGCCCTCGCCCGGGCGGAAGATGAAGAACCCGTTCTTGCGGTGGTTGGTGATCCAGGCGACGCCCATCACGCCCACGATCGCGGCACCGGCCAGCGGCGTGAACAGCCCGAGGAGAAGCAGCACCCCGGCGCCCAGCTCCGTGAGCGACGCCGTCCAGGCATGCAGCCAGCCGGGCTTCATGCCCAGGCTCTCGAACCATCGCCCCGTGCCGGCGATCTTGCCGCCGCCGAAGATGTGGTTGTAGCCGTGCGCCAGCATCACAGCGCCGACGGCGAGGCGCAGCACCAGCAGCGCCAGGTCGATCGGGTCCATCAACACACTCCTCGGTCAGTCATCGGAACTCGGGCCGTTCCCACCAGTCCCACACCTCCGGTAGGTCCTTCGAGACCTTGCCGGGGAAGCTCGCCGCGCGCTTCTCGAGGAACGCCGCCACGCCCTCAGCCACGTCGGGCCCGGCGCCGAGGGCCTGCAGGCCACGGCTGTCCGCCCGGTGCGCGTCCATGGGATGGGCCGCGCCGGCCATCCGCCAGATGAGCTGCCGAGTCAGCGCCAGCGCCACCGGTGAGGTGTCGGCGACCATGGCGAGGGCCCGCGCCTTCGCGGCACCGAGCAGGTCGCCCGGTGCCTGCAGCTGCTGGACGAGGCCCTTCTCCTTCGCCTCGTCCGTCATGAAGACCCGGCCCGTGTAGCACCACTCGAGCGCCTGTGGGATCCCGACGAGCCGCGGCAGGAACCACGCGGCTGCAGCATCCGGGCACAGCCCCCGGCGCGCGAAGACGAAGCCCATCTTCGCGCCGGGTACGGCGACGCGCGCGTCCATCGCAAGAGTCATGCTGGCGCCGACGCCGACCGCAGGGCCGTTGATGGCCGCGATCACGGGCTTGAGGCTGTCGAAGATCCGTAGCGTGACGAGCCCGCCCGTGTCGCGGTGGATGCCGTTCTGCAGCAGCTCCGCGCCGCGCTCCTGCCGCGCATAGTCGAACGTCAGGTCTCCGGACGACAGGTCGGCACCGGCGCAGAACGCGCGCCCGCGCCCGGTGACCACGACCGCGCGCACCGCGTCGTCGGCGTCCGTGCGGTCGAAGGCCTCGACCAGGTCGCTCATCATGTCCTGGTTGAACGCGTTGAGCTGGTCAGGCCGATCGAGCCAAATCGTGGCGACGCCGTCCGCGTCAACCTCGAGGGAGACGGTCGGCACCCGTCAACGGCCCTTCCACACCGGCGGGCGCTTCTCGGCGAACGCGGTCGCACCCTCGACGGCGTCCTCGGAGGAGAACACCGGACCGCTCAGCGCCCCCTGGGTCTTCCAGCCCTCTTCGATGGTCCAGTCGAAGGTGGACCTGGCGATCTGCTTGGTGACGGCGACCGCGAGCGGCCCGTTGGCCGCGATGGTCTCCGCCAGCTCGAGCGCGGCGTCGAGCGCACCGCCCTCGGGGGCCAGCCGGTTCACGAGACCGATCTCCGCAGCGCGCTGGGCGGAGAACGGATCGCCGGTCAGCAGCAGCTCGAGGGCGATCGCCTGCGGGATCCGGCGGGCGAGCAGGAAGGCCGCCCCGGCGCCCGCCACCAGCCCGCGCTTGACCTCGGGGACACCGAACCGCGCGGTCTCCGAAGCGACGACCAGGTCGCAGGCCAGCAGCAGCTCGAAGCCCCCCGCGAGGGCCCAGCCCTCCACCGCCGCGATGAAGGGCTTGCGCGGCGGCGCCTCGGTGATCCCGCCGAGGCCGCGTCCCTCCACGATCGGCATCTCACCCGTCAGGAACGCCTTGAGGTCCATGCCCGACGAGAAGGTGCCGTCGGCCCCCGTCAGGATCCCGACCCGCAGCGACTCGTCGCCGTCCAGCTCGTCGACCGCGGCTGCGATCCCCCGGGCCACGTTGGCCGTGATCGCGTTCTTCGCCTGCGGCCGGTTGATGGTGATGATCTGCACGCCGCCGCGGCGCTCTACCAGGACTTCGTCGCTCACGCCGATCTCCTTCACGTCGGCGTGACCCTAACGAGTGCACCCAACTGCCCGAAGCAGCGGGGCTACCGTGCGGCCATGACCACGCGGGCCTCCTCGGAGCATGACCGCACCGGTTTCGACATCC
This sequence comes from Mycobacteriales bacterium, assembly GCA_046262855.1. Classification (GTDB taxonomy): domain Bacteria; phylum Actinomycetota; class Actinomycetes; order Mycobacteriales; family SCTD01; genus RYN-111. The sequence goes on from JBHEMB010000567.1 coordinate 8,771, forward strand.
GGGACCACATCTCCGGCCTGGGCGCGAACGCCGCGGGTGCCGCCAACGTCGTCATGCAGCTGAGCTGGCCAGCGGTCGGCTACGCCGTGAAGGACAGCAAGGTGGAGTCAGGCAGCGCGATGAAGCACCCCGTGAAGCGCGCACGCACGACCTTCACGTTCCTCGCCGTCGCGCTGCTCGGTGACGAGCACGACCAGCAGGTGTTCCGCAGGGCCCTCAACG